>JARRNI010000331.1:0-5627 GCA_037385125.1 Pseudolabrys sp. | reverse complement strand
TTGACGCCGAACCACACCACCAGAAAGACGATCACCGCCGGCTCGCGCAGCGCGGTCGTCAGCGGTACGGCCGGCACGCGATAGTCGGCCTCGCCGCCGGTGCGCCAGAAGCTCAACGGCCCGCCGCGCTGGAAGGCGAAGCGCATGGCGGCCGCCATAGTGCCGGAAATCGCCGCCGAGGCCCCGATCACCGGCGCGTTCTGCCCGGCATAGGAGAAGAGATGGGCAATCGCGCCGGCCGCCGCCGTCACTGCGAAGAAGAGCAGGAAGCGGGCGGAGCCGAAACGGCGCGCCACCGCAGTGCCGAAGGCCAGGAACCAGATCGCATTGACGCCGTAATGGACCCAGCTCCCGTGTAGCAGCGAATAGGTGACGAAGGTCCAGATCTCCGCCCCGAATCCGCCCGGCAGGCTGGTCCCCGGCAGCAATCCGCCGCCGTAGCGCAGCGGATCGAAGGCGAACAACCAGAGTACGGCGTTGCTCTGGGCCGGCGTCAGCACCAGCGTGCGCACGGCGTGGATCAACGCCATCAAGGCGAGCATGGTCACGACCACGCCGGGGACGTTGAATACCGGTTCGTGTTTGCGGGAAGGCTCGAGCACGGGCTGCCAGTTACGCCGTTGCCCGCCTGACCGCAAGCCGCGTCCCAACAAAAAAGAAAGGAGCGCTTTCGCCCTCCTTTGAGCCGCGCTCTACGGGGTTGTCGTGGCGCCGTCGCCGGCGCCTGTCACATCCCCCTCACTCCCCGTGGCTCGAAGCCAGTGCTGTGGATCGACGACACCGTAGCAAAGCCGCGAGCGCTGCCAACATCGCCGTGTTTTTTAACACTAACCGCAGGACGGCGCGGAACTCGCCAATGGCGGCACGCGCCCTGCTCCACCTCGACCGTCGCGGCGCAAAGCCGGCGCCTTTGTCCCGGGAGGGGACAAGCCGCACCCGGCCGCGTCCCGCGACGGCACACAAGGTGGCGACAATGAAACATCCATCCACGCGAGCCGTGTTCGACTACTGGAACAGGCGCCGGGGCAGCCGCCCGGCACCCGAGCGCGGCGAGATCAACCCCACCGATATCCATCAGGCGATCGGCGACACTTTCATGCTGGCGGCGGACTTCATCGACACCTGGCGCTTCCGTCTCGCCGGCACGCGCATCTGCGCACTGTTCTGCCGCGAGATCAAAGGCGAGGCATTTGCCGAGCTGTGGGCCGCGGCCAACCGCAAGGCGATCGAAGAACTCGCCGCGGTGGTCGAGGAGGAGCGGGTCGGCGCGGTGGCCGGCCTCATCGGCCGCAGCGCGGAAGGCCACGTGGCCGAGCTGGAGATGCTGCTGCTGCCGCTCGCTCATAGCGGCCATGCCCGCATCCGCGCGCTCGGCGTGCTGGCGCCGACGGTGTCCCTTTACTGGTTGGGCGTTACCCCGGTGGAAGAGCTCGAGCTGATGACCTTGCGCCATATCGAGGCTGAACAGAAAACGCGTTCCGGCCCGCGCTTCGTCCGCGCGGCGGAAAGCAGCCGCCTGCGTCACGGCTTCGTCGTTTACTCGGGCGGACGTGAAATCCCACCCGGCGAGCGGACGGGCTAGAGCGGACGTATCCTGGATTGACTCTTTGCGCCTCCCCAACGTTTTGCCGACGCATATTCTTGTTTCTTGTCCGAAAACCGGATCCCATTTTTCAAGATTATGCGCTAACATGGCATTAATGATAGCACCATAGGGTCGTGGCTGCGGGCATATGCGCCCGACGAGCTCCTCGTCATGGCCTTGCCGCTGACCAAGCCGAAGATATTGCCGCTGGCGCAAGAGCGCCGGCGCTTTCAACGCGTGAAGGTCCACCTGCTCGGCCGCTATATGCTGGAAGGCCGGCGCGAGTTTCTCTGCCAGGTCGTCAACATGTCACCGGGCGCCATGGCGTTGGTCGCGCCGATGGCGGGGCGTCCGGGCGAACGAGTGATCGCCTATGTCGATCATCTGGGCCGGCTCGAAGGCAAGACCGCCCGCACCATCGACAACGGCTTCGCCATGACCATCTCGGCGAGCCCGCGCAAGCGCGACAAGCTCGCCGCCCAGCTCCACCTGGCTCGCCAACCGGCACATTCTCATCATGCCGGAAGACCGCCGCCACGGCCGCTTCGCCCCGCGCATCACCATCGGCAAGACGCAAAGCCGCGTGGTGGGCCATATCGACGAAGGTTTCGCGGTCGAATTCACCCGGCTGCAGCATCCCGATTTCATCGAAGACACCGTCACCGCGAATAAGGTGTCGGGGCGGTAAACGCATCCGGTCGGATTGCGCGCGCCGGCATGCGCATATACGCGACGGCGGCAGCGCCTTGCCGGTATTCCAACGGCGCATCGAGAATACGGCACAAGGTAAACGGCGCGCGCGCCGCATGGTGAGCGAGCACGCCTTTGCGGGCTTTGCCCGCTTAACGCGGACAATTTTAGCTAAAGCGTATTCGAACGCATTTTAAGCGAAATCGATTTCAAGACTTACTGCATTCGTCGCTTTCTTTATTTTCGTTCGTCTCAAATTGACTGACCCGACTTAGCCGCGATGCAAAGGCTTTGCGCGAATAGTGGCCCCAATAACGACGGGAAGGGGCCACAGAGATGGGCTGGCGTACAAACAGAGTTGCGAGTGGCGCGGTGCTGGTCGGTGTCTGCACGGCAATGTTGGCGGTGCCCGACGGAAGCGCGAGCGCGGCCCCGCGCGTCGCCTACGCGTCGGCGGTGCATGAGCGGGCGGTGTACGAAGCAGTCGGCGCGACCACGCGCGCGCCGATCGGCTGGGTCGAGTTCTGCGTCGAATACAAGCCGGCGTGCAAGACCAAGGCGGAGGCGCCGCGCGACATCGTGCTGACCGCCAAGGTGTGGTCCGACATGGTCAAGGTCAACGACTGGGTGAACGACAATATCAAGCCGATCACCGACCTCGAGCACTGGGGCGTGGTCGAGCGCTGGAGCTATCCGGACGACGGCTACGGCGACTGCGAGGACTACGTGCTGCTCAAGCGCCGCATGCTGCTTCGCGCGGGCTGGCCGCGCCAGGCGCTTCTGATCACCGTGGTGCGCGACAAGAAGGGCGACGGCCACGCCGTGCTCACGGTCAAGACCAACCGCGGCGAGTTCATCCTCGACAATCAGACGTCGCAGGTGCTGCCCTGGAACATGACCGGCTACCACTTCGTGAAGCGGCAGTCGCAGGCCAATCCCAACCGGTGGGTCAGGCTCGGCGAGCAGATGCCGGCGACGCCGGTGGCTTCGTCCCACTGATCAAGCGAATAGGAGAATCGCGCTCCCGGTCACGTCCCCACCCCTTATCGTCCCAAGACCGGGTTCGCGAGCGGCCGGCCTCCCCCAGGGCCGGCCGCACCTTTTTAGGGGCGCACCATGGACTAGATGGAGCGCTCAGCCGATCCGCTTCAGCGCTTTTGCGTAGTGTTTGAAGCGCTGCACATAGTGGTCGGCACCGGCGCGGATCATGGCGGCCGCCTTGTCGTCGAGCGTGCGGACGGCGCGGGCGGGCGCGCCGACGATCAGCGAGTTGTCGGGAAACTCCTTGCCCTCGGTGACCACGGCACCAGCGCCGACCAAGCAGTTCTTCCCGATCCGCGCGCCGTTGAGCATGATGGCGCCCATGCCGACCAGGCTCTCGTCGCCGATCATGCAGCCGTGCAGGATGACGTCGTGACCGATCACGCAGTTCGACCCGATGGTGAGCGGAAAGCCCGGATCGGTGTGCAGCGTGCAATTGTCCTGGATCTGCGAGCGTGTCCCTAATTCGATCCACTCGTTATCGCCGCGCAGCACCGCGCCCCACCACACGCTCGCCTCGGATTTCAGCCGCACGCGGCCGATCAGCACCGCGGTCTCCGCCACCCAGTAATCGCCCGCCCCGGGAAATTCCGGCACCTGTCCATCGAGCTCGTAAATCGCCATTTTCCGCTCCTGTTCGGGCGCGAACTTGGCATGATCGGCAAAAATTGGAAGGGCGGCGTTACGCGCCCAACAGCCCGCAGGCGTTGAGGACCATCACCAGCACCAGCCCCGACATCAGGCTCCAGAAGCCGGCGATCATGGTGGCGAGGAAGACGAATTCGAAGCGGTGGCCTTCCTCGGCGGGCGCCAGCAGCGTGTTGCGCATGATCAGGAACGGCGCCGCCAGCATCAAGAGCGGCACCGCCGCGAAGGCCCCCACGCTCGGGCCCGTGGCGAGCAGGCTGAAGCTCGGCAGCCGGCTGGTGAACAGCCGGAAGCCGGAACAGCATAGCCCGGCGACGGCGAAGCCGAACACGAGCGAAAACAGGTTATGCAGGGCGTCCGCACTCATGACAGGCTCAACGCAAACACACCCGTCTTGTCCGCCATGGCGGCCACGCGCGCCAGCAAATCCTTAACGAAGGGTTAACGTGGGTGGCCGGCCCCTTGGCGGCGCCGTGGCATAATGAGTTTGATTCGCATCCGGGAGCCGCAATGGCCACGCTCGCCCAGCACCGCCGCACCCACCGCAAACGCAAGGCCGGCCACAATCCACTTGCCGCGCCGCTCATCCTGCTCGCCAGCGCGGTGGTGGTGGCCGCGCTTTATATCGGCTATGTGCTGTGGCCGCGCTGGCCGGAGGCGCCGGTCGCGCTCAACGCGCCGTCGCTGCCCATTGTGGTGGCCGGCGTGAACTTCAATATCGAGCCGGCGGCGATCCGCCGCGCCATTCAGCTACACCCGGGCGCGCAGTCGCGCGTTGACCTTGCCTATCTGTGGCCCGCGCTCACCCCACCCGATCCGCAGGCCGCGCCGCACGTCGATGCGCCGGTCGACCCCAACAAGCGGCTATTCGTGACCATTGCCGCCGGCGCCGGCACTCTGCCGATCATGGCGCGCGTGAAGCAGGTCTATCCGCGCTATCTGGTGGCGGAACCGGTCGCCGGCCCACCCGGACTGACGCTGCGCCGGTTCCGCGACGGCACGCCCTACGAGGGCGAGGAGCTGGCCTTCGAGCAGGCGAACCCGGCGCATTTCCTCGCACGCTGCACGCTCAAAGGCGCGGTCAATTCCGGTAACTGTCTTTTGGAGCGGCGCATCGGCAATGCCGATATCACCTTTCGCTTTCCACGCGCCTGGCTGAAGGACTGGCAGATCGTGGCGGCCGGCGTCGACAAGCTGCTGGCGCGGTTGCATCCCTCTTCTTAGTCATTCCGGGACGCGAGCGAAGCTCGCGCATCCGGAATCCATACTTCCGGTCTGTGATTATGGATTCCGGGCTCGCCGCTTCGCGGCGCCCCGGATGACAGAAATAAATTCAATCCACCAGATCGACGTCGAGGATCGGCAGCTCCAGGATATACGAGCGCCGGCCCTTCTCGTTCTCCACGAATAGCACGCCGATGAATTCCTCGCCCATGTAGAGCTCGAGCGAATCCATCTTCTTCGGCCGCACGACCACGCGCAGATTGTCGTTGTCGAACTTGCGGCGCAGATAGGTATTGAGCGCCGGCACCGGCTGGATCGAGGGGTCCTGGCCGAGCTGGATCACCATGCGGAAATTATAGGAGCGCTCGCCCTCCTCCTCGGTCACCGTCAGCTCGCCGGCGTCGTCTTCGCCGATGTAGATCTCGGCGGCATCGGCCGT
>JARRNI010000330.1:0-5628 GCA_037385125.1 Pseudolabrys sp. | reverse complement strand
GCTGCATCTCCCCCCCGCCGTTAAATCCAAGGGCTGCGCAGGCAAGGATCAGGAGGCCCGCAGCCGCCCAGCCGGGTCCAACTCCTCGACGCACTCCGCCCCCCGCGGCTCGAACAGCGGGCGCATGGCGTCGTCCACGTAGGGCTCCCCAGCCGCGTCCTGCTCACGTTTCACCCGCTTATAGAGGCGCCAAACGCACCAGGCAAAGACGAGCAGCCGCGAATAGGTACTTGCGAATTCCCAGACCCGGCGGGGATAGAAGACCAGCGGCTGTTCCAGCGGAAGCGAGGGTCGGCGTTCGCTCCGGATCTTGCGCCGAACGAAGCCACCCTGCAGCGGGTGGACGCCCTCGAACTTGAAGCAGCCGTAAAACTCCAGGGCAATCTCCAGGATGCGCTTGGGGTTGCGGTCCACGGTGGTGGCGCGGCGCATCAGGGTCTCCAGGTGATCCAGCGAGTAGTACGCATCCCATGCCTTGCGAAAGATCCCTTGCCACTCTTCCTTGCTCATCCGAGGGTGGGGCGCGCAGACGTGCTCCAGGTCGTAGCGGTTCATGTCCGGCTCGAGGGGGACGCCGGCGGCGTGCAGGCGCTTGTGATCCACCGACCCCGGCAGCGGGGTGAGACAGAAGAACTCCAGGATGTCCAGCGGCAGCTCGCGCTGGATGGTCTCGATATCGGCCAGGATGCGCTCGGGGGTGTCGTGCGCGAAGCCGAGGATGTAGGCGCAATAGGTGGTCACCTTCTTCTTTTGCCAGGCGAGCAGCATCTCGCGGTAGTTCTCGATCTTGTTCTGCTTCTTGTTGGCCGCCAGCAGGTTGTCCGGGTTGACGTTCTCCAGCCCAATAAAGACCCGCGAGACACCCGCCTTGCGCGCCTTGTCCACGAAGTTCGGCAGCTTATGGCACACGGTGTCGACCTGGATGGTGAAGTTGAGCTTCACCCTGCACTCCTCGCGTACCTGCGCAATGCGGTCGAGGATGGCCTCCCAGTTGCGATTGCGGGCAAAGTTGTCGTCAGTGATGAAGTAATGGCGGATGCCGTGCGCCAGGTTGGCGCGCAGCAGCCGCTCGATGTCATCCGGTGAGCGGGAGCGGGACTTTCGGCCTTGGACGTTGATGATGGTGCAGAAGCTGCACGTAAATGGGCAGCCCCGCCCGGCGTCGAACGTGCCCGGCATGGGCGCATAGCGGCGGGCCACATGGGGCGGCAGGTAGGGCATCGCCTGGGACTCGAGCCCGGGGAGATCGTCCATGTAGTTGTAGAGCGGTTCCAGACGGCGCTCGTAGGCGGCGCGCAGGAAGTCGTCGAACCGGCCCTCGCACTCGCCCGCAAACAGGGTGACGCCGAGCTCCAGGGCCTCCTTGAGCTCTGCGGGCATCGCCGGCAGCATGGCAATGCAGCCGCTGACGTGAAAGCCGCCGATGGCCACCGAGAGGCCCGCGGCGCGGAAACGCCGCGCCAAGTCCATGGCGCGCGGATACTGATTGGACTGCACGCCCACCAGGCAGACGATTCCCTGCCCCTGCGCCGCCAAAACGCGTCTTACGATGCGCTTCACGGGGATGACCGTGTTGCTTTCATCGTAGGCATGGATCACGACCTCGACGTCCTCGCCCAAGGCCTTATTCTGTGCGGCATGGATACTGAGGCCATAGAGGGTGGCCAGCGAGTTTGACGGAATCCAGGCCTTGAGCCACTGGATCACGTAGCCGTCGTCATCGTAGTGGGAAGGCTTGATGAGCTCGACATGGAACCGCCTCTTGGCGGACGCTGGGGGCTGGGTCATGGGAGTGCGGGAGGGTGGCGGGCATTGAGTGTCCCAGTGACCCAGCATAGGAACAGAATACCCCCCTTAAACACAACCTCGTTGGTTGTACCGGTTGCGTCGATAACCACCCAAGCTTTTGGATCTATCCGCTGGAAAGGGCCAGCCAGCGAGCGGGCTGCTCCGCAGACCTGGAGCCGACAATTGGTGGCCTGGGTAAGAAGCGAGCAGGGCAAGCCTGAAGAAATCCTATTTTCGCCAAAAGCTTGGGGTTAACAACACCAGCAAGGTGAATATTTCGAGACGTCCCAACAACATCGCAACACACAGTATGCTTTTCGCTATACCGCTGATAGAGGCATAATTTGCGCCGACCTCGCCCAGGCCGGGACCGAGATTATTCATACAGGCCGCTACGGCCGAGAATGAAGACACAAGATCAAGTCCAGTCGCCGCCAACATCAATGACATTAGACTGAAACATACCACATAGAGCGAAAAGAACCCCCATACGGCATCGATAACGCGACCCGCAAGGGATTTGTCTCCTATCTTAACGGCAAATTGCGCACTTGGATGGATCAGCCGTCTTATTTCGCGTATTCCCTGTTTCAGCAACAGCAACACCCGGATCACCTTGAGGCCGCCCCCGGTTGAACCGGCACAACCGCCGATAAAGCTCATCAACAACAACATTACTGGCAGGAAAGATGGCCAGGTATGATACTCGGCAGTTGTGAATCCCGATGTCGTCCCGATCGAAACTGCCTGAAAAATCCCGTGATGTAATGCACCCCCAAAACTCTCGAAGGTACCGCTCACATACAGATATAACGTCGTGATAACAGCCGAAATGGACAGTGCGGTAATATACGCACGAGTTTCGGGATCACCCAGGTATGGTTTGAAGCTGAGTTGCCTCCAAGCCAAAAAATGCAACGCAAAATTAATGCCAGACAGCAACATGAATATGATCGCGACACTCTCGACAAACGCATTGTCGAAATACCCTATGCTTTCGTCATGGGTAGAGAATCCACCGATGGCCACTGTCGAAAAACTGTGCGCGAGGGCATCGAACACAGACATCCCGGCAACCCAGTAGGCCACGGCACAGGCAACCGTTAATCCAACATAGATATACCACAATGTCTTGGCTGTCTCTGTGATACGAGGAGTCAGCTTGTTATCTTTCATTGGACCGGGGGTTTCCGCGCGATATAGCTGCATACCGCCGACGCCCAACATGGGCAGGATGGCAACTGCCAACACGATAATGCCCATACCACCGAGCCACTGGAGTTGTTGGCGGTAATACAGCACGGACGCAGGTAATCCATCGATGTTCGTAATGACGGTCGCGCCAGTTGTAGTCAGTCCCGATATCGATTCGAAAATTGCATCAATGTAGGACAGGTGTGACCCGATAGCAAAGGGAAACGCACCAAACACGCCCAGCACCAACCAGAACATGACAACGACGACAAACCCGTCACGCAAACGGAGTTCCTTGTGATAGGACCTCACCGGCAACCACACAATGGCGCCGGAACACGCGGTAATCAGGAATGCGATCAAGAAAATCCAGATCGTCGCTTCCGATGCGATCCAGGCTGTGATCACAGGCGGCAACATCGTGACACTGAAAAGCATCAGCAATAATCCAACGATGCGCTGAATGGCGTATAGTTGCATCCGGATTGATTAGCTACTGATCAGTATTTTCAAAGCGCTGCTCTTAACTGGAAGTATTACATATTGAGAGCATGCAAATCCGCCAAACTAGAGAAATGTCACTCCAACCTGAAACAGTTTTTCAACTTCCACGATCTGTTTTTTATTAACCAGAAACAGTATGACGTGGTCTTCTGCTTCGATGACGATATCGTGGTGAGCTGCAATGACCTCGTCCCCTCTTAAAATCGCACCGATAGTCGTCCCTGGAGGTCGCTTTATATTTCCAACACTGCGGCCCACCACCTTAGACGAACGAACATCGCCATGCGCAATAGCCTCCATTGCTTCCGCCGCACCACGACGCAGTGAATGCACTACCACCACATCGCCGCGTCGTATATGCGTAAGCAGACTCCCTATAGTGGCCTGGCTGGGTGATATGGCAATATCTACCTCACCGCTTTCAACAAGGCCGGCATAGGCTGCGCGGTTGATCAGCGTCATAACCTTGTTTGCACCTAGACGTTTGGCGAGCATCGCGGAAAGAATGTTTGCCTCATCATCATTGGTCACTGAACAAAATACATCGGTATTTTCGATGTTTTCCTCGATCAGTAGGTCACCGTCGGCCGCGTCTCCAAGCAGCACCAGCGTATTATTCAGCTCTTCGGAGATTGCACGTGTACGGGCGGCATTATGCTCGATCAACTTGACCTGATAGTTATTCTCTAGCGCCTTTGCCAGCCCCGTACCTATATTACCGCCGCCCACCAGCATGATCCTTTTGACCGGCTTGTCACGTTTGCGCAGTTCACTCATTACAGTTCGTATATCTTCAGTGGCCGCAATAAAAAATACCTCGTCATCTACTTCGATTACCGTGTCGCCTTCCGGGATAATGGGCGTACCGCGGCGAAATATGGCGGCAATTCGCGTCTTGATCCCGGGAATATGTTCCTTTAACTCACGCAATTCGTGGCCCACCAGTGGACCGCCGTAATAGGCCTTGACGGCGACCAGCCGCACCTTGCCGCCCGCGAAATCAAGTACCTGTAATGCCCCAGGGTATTCGATCAATCGCTGGACATAATCGATTACCACCTGCTCAGGGCTAATTAACACGTCAATCGGAAGCGCATCCTGCGCAAACAGCTGTGAGTATTCGAGGTAAGCCCGCGACCGGACACGCGCGATCTTGGTTGGCGTATGAAACAGGGTATAGGCAACCTGGCACGCTACCATGTTCGTTTCATCACTGTTGGTAACGGCGATGATCATATCAGCATCTTCGGCGCCGGCTCGGCGCAATATATCGGGATGCGAGGCACTGCCATGGACAGTCCGCAGGTCGAAATGATCCTGCAAGTCCTGCAAACAGGATCCCCTGGTATCCACTACCGTTATATCATTCGCCTCACCGGCGAGATGTTCCGCAACCGATGAACCGACCTGGCCGGCTCCAAGTATGATAATCTTCATAGTACAAGCTCAGTTATCGTGACCATTGCGAATCAATCCTCAATAGGTCTCAATAGGTACTAAGGTATGGTTTCATATGCTGGAAAATAAAAAGGAAACAGTACCCGCAACTACATGTCCTGCTTCGTCTTGATACTCAGTTCCTTGAGCTTGCGATACAGATGAGTCCGCTCGATCCCAGCCGCACCAGCCTCCCGAGATACGCGATGTACTGCTCGCCGCCGGGCGCGAAACACCGCACCTTCCGGACAGCCGCCCCCGATGCGCAGCCGCACGCGATGAAGGCCGCGGGGCGTGCACCCGCTGCCCGTCTGCTCCCCGGGTCCCCGCAGGCCGGTGGAGACCGGATAGGTCCTCAGCTCCCGGTCGCCTTCCAGCAGACGGAGCGTCTGAAACGCCAGATCCACCCGGATGTGTCGCGGTGCGTCAGGCATTCGGTCGGTGGAAAATCATAGGGCGCACTGCGCTGGTAGCTCAGCTTGCGCGTCTCCTCCCAGTCCAAGAATCCGAACATCAGCTCGACACCAAAGGGCCCAAGAGGGTTACAAGGGTCAGGCCTTGACTGTTGCCTCTGTCGCGTCGCGATCCCGGGATTGTCCGCGGACAATCCGGCTGACACGTGACAGGTGTAGGCCAAAGTAGTCACCGATCTCCTGCATCGTGTACCCTCCGCTGGCGTAGGCCGCCTTGATCGCTTCATTTCGG
>JARRNI010000329.1:0-9093 GCA_037385125.1 Pseudolabrys sp. | reverse complement strand
CAAGGCCCGTGCGGCCCGCATTTGGCCGGAGGTGATCATGCGAGGTGATAGAAACGAAGATCCGAGAGCCTGATAGCTGGGTCATTCAAATGTGAATGTCAAGTATAAATATAGACGTTTTTAACATCACGAGCAATGAAGTGGTCGTGGCTGCTACGTTAGGTAGAAATCCGGAATTGACAGCTCGCTCAGGTTGCCGGGTATTCAACTGGGCGCTGGGTCCAACTTCACACCGCCGAAACCTTGTCCGGTTTGTCAGGTGGTGATGCGAAACACCTCAACCGTCAGTTCCGCAACTGATCGCCACGAAAGCTGCGGCACGGTAATCGTCGCCGCTAAGCCAAAAGCACGTCGTCAAAAAGGCCGTCGTCCGCAAATTAACGGACAGTTCTGGCGGCGTTTTGACTTCTATGATCGTCGAAGCGGTAGCGCCCGTTTGGCAACTCTGGCAGCAAAGAGCCCACCGTCGAGTCTGCAACGGGTTAAGGAGTGCCGTCTCGACGACGTCTGCTGCACGTCCGCTTATCACCAGAACGCCGACGTTTCGCCGCGAGGTGGCAAACGTTGCGAAGGTTAGGCTTGAAGGCGACTAAGCTGGAAAGGGCGGCCGGGATAGCACCGGTCCGCCCGGCGAGACGATGTGCGGAGGGTCCGCCGGAAAACGCGGTAAACCTCAAATGCCCAACTGGGGGACAAGGGGTCGGAGGTTCAAATCCTCTCGCCCCGACCAATAAAATCAATGTTCCGACTAAGCCGCCTCTTCCGGCCGTTCCACCGCAGCGTCGATCAGCTTGCGGCATTCGGCAAGCTCGTGCAGCGCGGCCTGTAGCTTGCGCAGGTCCTCCCGCCCGAGCCGGCCGGCGGGAACCGCGGCAGGCTGCGGCAATGTAGCCTCCTGCGCGGCCGGCGCGGCGGCCTGCGGCTCCGACGCACCGCCGGCGTGGATGGCGCGGTCGGCGGCGTCGACGCGCGGCATCGGCGCGCTCGCGAGCGGCGGTTCCTGGCGATCGGCGGTCTCGGCCCGGTCGCCGAGATCGCGGCCGATCAGCGAGGTGAGCTTGCCGCGCAAGCCGCTTTCCTCTTCCAGCATGTCGGTAGCGGAGGCCGCCTCCTCGATCAGCTCTTCCTGCGCGCCGGCCTCGACCCCCTCGCCGGCGCCATGCGGCGGCTGCGGCGCGCCCTCCTGCCAGACCGCCTGCACGAACTTGGCACCCTGCTCACGCAGGATGCGCTGCACGCCGCGGATGGTGTAGCCCTCGCCGTAGAGCAGATGGCGGATGCCGCGCAGGAGATCGACGTCGTCCGGCCGGTAGTAGCGCCGGCCGCCGCCGCGCTTCATCGGCTTGATGTCGCGGAAGCGGGTTTCCCAGAAGCGCAGCACGTGCTGCGGCAGATCGAGATCGGCTGCCACTTCGCTGATGGTGCGAAATGCGTCCGGCGCCTTGCTGTCCAACGCGGCCTGCTCCCTACGATCGATTCGAACCGAACGCAGCTTACCGACGCAAACGCGCCGCTTGAAGCTTCACTTCAAACGGGTGGACTGGGGCTCTCCCCCTCACTTGCGGGACCGCCATTGCCGCCGGAGCCGTTGATACGCTGCTTGAGGATGGCCGATGGCTTGAACACCATGACCCGGCGCGGCGAAATCGGCACTTCCTTGCCCGTTTTCGGGTTGCGGCCGACGCGCTGGCCCTTTTTGCGCACCACGAAGGAGCCGAACGAGGACAGTTTCACCGTTTCGCCCCGCTCAAGACAGTCCGTGATCTCCTTCAGCACCAGTTCCACAAGCGCGGCCGATTCAGTGCGCGAAAGGCCTACCTTCTGGTAGACCGCCTCGCACAGGTCGGCCCGCGTCACTGTTTTCCCGGTCATCGCCTGCCCTACCCCCGGCGAAGATATCCTGCTGAATTTTCACGATATTAGCATGATCAAGACGGGTCAACGGGGCGATGAAAAATATGACGGGCGCAACGCGGAGCCGCCGCGGCGCCCGAAGCGCCGCCTTGCCCGACCGCAAGAGCCAAGACTTCACCAGCGCAGCAGCGCCGAGCCCCAGGTGAAGCCGCCGCCCATGGCTTCCAGCAGGATGAGATGGCCGCGCTTGATGCGCCGGTCGGCGACCGCATCGGCCAAGGCCAACGGAATGGAGGCGGCCGAGGTGTTGCCGTGCCGGTCTACCGTCATGACCACTTTATCCGGCGATATGCCGAGCTTGTGGGTGGAGCCGTCGATAATGCGCTTGTTTGCCTGGTGCGGCACGAACCAGTCGATATCGGCAGCGCCGGTGCCAGTGGCCTTGAAGGCATCCTCGATCACGTCGGTGATCATGACGACCGCGTGCTTGAACACCTCGCGGCCCTCCATGCGCAGATGGCCGACGGTCTGAGTGGAGGATGGGCCCCCGTCCACATAGAGTTTGGCCTTGTGGCGGCCGTCGGAGCGCAGATGGGTGGTGAGCACGCCGCGGTCCTGCACGCCGCCGGGCTGCTCTTGCGCCTCCAGCACCAGGGCGCCGGCACCGTCGCCGAACAGAACGCAGGTGGTGCGGTCGCTCCAGTCGAGGATGCGCGAGAAGGTCTCCGCCCCGATCACCAGGGCGCGCTTGAAGCTGCCGGAGCGCAGCATGCAGTCGGCCACCGACAGAGCGTAAATAAAGCCCGAGCAGACCGCCTGCAGGTCGAAGGCCGTCCCATGGGTAATGCCGAGCCCGGCCTGCACCGTCACGGCCGTCGCCGGGAAGGTCTGGTCGGGCGTGGATGTGCCGAGCACGATGAGGTCGATGGCGCTCGGCTCGAGATGGGCGTTGACCAGCGCGGCGCGCGCGGCGTGCAGCGCCAGGTCCGAAGTCAATTCGCCAGGTGCCGCGATATGACGCTCGCGGATGCCGGTGCGCTGCACGATCCACTCGTCGGTGGTATCCACCGCGCGCGCCAACTCATCATTACTGAGAATGCGCCCGGGCAAATAGCTGCCGCAGCCGAGCACGACCGAACGCAGCACGCTCACGAGGCCGCTCCGCTTGCCAGGCGCGCAACGGCGGTCGCCTGCAGGTCCTGGGCGATGATCTCGCCGATCTTGGCGAGCAGTTCGTAGCGGACCATGTCGTAGCCGATGTCGATGGCGGACGCGAAGCCTTCGGCATCGGCGCCCCCATGACTCTTGATCACGACACCGTTGAGGCCCAGGAACACGCCGCCGTTCGATTTGCGCGGGTCCATCTTGTCGCGCAGGGTGGCGAAGGCCCGGCGCGCGAGCAGATAGCCAAGGCGGGCCGTCCAGGTGCGGTTCATGGCCGCGCGCAGGTATTGCGCGAGTTGGCGGGCGGTGCCCTCCGCCGTCTTGAGCGCGATATTGCCAGCGAAGCCTTCCGTCACCACCACGTCGACGGTGCCCTTGCCGATATCGTCGCCTTCGACGAAACCGTGATAGTCGAAATGGGGGAAGTCACCCTCGCGCAGAATGCGGCCGGCCTCGCGCACCTGCTCGAGGCCCTTGATCTCCTCAACCCCGATATTGAGCAGGCCGACAGTCGGCCGCTCCACGTCGAACAGGACGCGGGCCATGGCGGTGCCCATGGCGGCGAGGTTGATCAGATGCGCCTCGTCGCAGCCGATTGTCGCGCCCACGTCGAGCACGATCGATTCCCCGCGCACGGTCGGCCACAGGGCAGCGATGGCGGGGCGCTCGATGCCCTCCAGGGTCTTCAGGTTGAAGCGCGCCATGGCCATCAGCGCGCCGGTATTGCCGGCGGAGACTACGACGTCGGCCTCGCCCTTCTTGACGGCGTCGATGGCGAGCCACATGGACGACTTCCAGCGCCCGTAACGCAAAGCCTGGCTCGGCTTGTCGTCCATGCGGATCGCGAACTCGGTATGCACCAGCCGCGCCTTGGCCTTGAGGCGGGGCAGGCCCTCGAGCAGGGGTTCGACGGCGGCGCGGTCGCCGAATAGAACATATTCGATGTCGGGATGACGGATGAGCGAGATATCCGCCCCCGGCAGCACGACCGATGCCCCATGGTCGCCGCCCATGGCGTCAAGCGCGATACGGACCTTATCGGGCATGGATCGACTTCGGCGGCGTGAGGTGGGGCGCCGGCAGTGCACGCATCCGGCGACGGTGGCGAGCGACCATAACGGCTCGGGCACACCGCACAAGCCAGTTGTCGAGACGGTCCACCGCAGGCCTGCCGGTCACGATTGGCCCCCGCCCATGCGTTTCTTGAGGGTCTCGAGCGCGGCAAATGGATGGTCGCCGCCGTCCTCAACCTTGGGCGGGGCGAATTCCGCGCCGGCTTTGCGCGGATATGGGTCGATGCCGAGCAGCAGAAACTCGGTGGCAAGCGCCCCCAGATCGACCTTACCGCCAACCAGCGGCTCAGGCGGCTCCTCCTCATCGGGCTTGGCATGATGGCCTTCAGCGGCAGTCACGCCGGCCCGTTGCCCAGCGCTCGGCGAGAAGCTCACCTCTATCACCTCCTCGACCTCGCTTTCCATGGGCTCCAGGGTCACCACGCAGGTCTGGCTCACGGTGGCGCTGACCCGCCCGTTCACATGCAGGCCCGCCCCGCGCCGGCTCAGGTCGAACACCGCCGCAATCCGCGGCAAGGTGCGCAGGCCGGCAAGCCGGGCGATATCCGCGCGCGCGGCCTCGGGCGCCTCGACTTCCAGGTGCAGGCCGGTCTCCGGCACGTCCTCCACGGCCACTGGCACGCTCCAAGGGTCTTTGGGTTGGTCCATCGGCCAAAGCTCTCATGCTGCCGGCGCGGAGACCGGCTCGGGGAAGCGCAGGCGTCCGGCGGCAAGGTCGGCCGGATCTTGCGCCTTCAGTTCCCGTACCGCCTCCCGCGTATAGGCCGCAAGGCGCCCGCCCGGCGCCGCGGCTCCGCCATAGATATTCCGTTCCAGCGCCCCCACCAGGGCCTCGTCGCCGGCAGCCGCCAGGGCGGTGCGATAGGCCTGCGCCCGGCCATAAAAGGCCTCGCCCATGCGCCGCATGTGCTTGGGCACAGCCAGATCGCCCACCCCCATTTCGCGCAAGTTATGGTCCATGTCCCGGCAGAAATGGTCGAAAACCCCTTGCCCGAGCCCGCGTAGAGCGTTGCCCTCAGCCAGACGATCGACCACCAAAGCCAGATGCAGGACGATGAGCTCGAAATGGCCGTTAACCGTATCCGGCACCGCATAGTCGCGATAAAACTCCGGCAATCGCGCTTGCGCCACGATCGTGCCATAGAGGGCGGAAATGGTGTCGGGCGGCCGCGCGGAGCGGCGAAAAAGGGGGAAAATCATCGCGTTGGCTCGATTGTGACCGGTGCTGCCGCCGGTTATGTCATGCCCAGCGCCGATGCAAGAGCAGATCCCGATCGGGGCGCCGCAGGAGCAGGTGCTGATCGTGATGGGCACGCCCTCCACCGTCGCCACGGTCAACGGCGAGGTTTTCTATTACATTTCTCAGAAGGCGGAACGCGCCGCCGCCTTCATGCCGCAAAAAGTAGTCGATCAACGGGTGGTGGCGATCTATTTCGACAAGAACCGCCGGGTCAGAAAGCTCGCCGATTACGGCCTCAAGGACGGCCATGTGTTCGATTTCTACTCGCGCACCACGCCGACCGGCGGCCAGGACTTGAGCTACTTGCGCAGTATCTTCAAGAATGTGAATCCGCTTATGGGGCAATAGCCAGCCGGGCTTCGCTGACAGCAAGGGCTCGCGCTGTGCGCGAGCCCTTGGTCGTTTGGCCGTGGGCCGCCAGCGGATTTGGCCTCAGGCAGCCAGCACCGCCAAGAGCAGCAGCGCCACGATGTTGGTGATCTTGATCATCGGGTTCACCGCCGGTCCCGCCGTGTCCTTATAGGGATCGCCGACAGTGTCGCCGGTCACCGCGGCCTTGTGGGCTTCCGAGCCTTTGCCGCCGTAGTGGCCGTCCTCGATGTACTTCTTGGCGTTGTCCCAGGCGCCGCCGCCCGAGGTCATCGAGATAGCGACGAACAGGCCGGTGACGATGACGCCGAGCAGCATGGCGCCAACGGTCGAGAAGCCCGCCGACTTGCCGTTGGCGCCGCCACCGGCGACGAAGTAGATGATCCAGTAGACGACGATCGGCGACAGCACCGGCAGCAGCGACGGGACGATCATCTCCTTGATCGCCGCCTTGGTCAGCATGTCGACGGCGCGGCCGTAGTCCGGCTTGTCCTTGTGCTGCATGATGCCTGGCTTCTCGCGGAACTGCCGGCGCACTTCCTCGACGATGGCGCCGGCGGCACGGCCGACCGCGGTCATGCCCATTGCGCCGAACAGGTACGGCAGCAGGCCGCCGAACAAGAGGCCGACCACCACGTAGGGGTTGGTCAGAGCGAAGTCGAGTTGAATGCCCTGGAAGTAGGGATGCGCGGCCGCCGAGCCGGTGAAGAACTTCAGGTCCTGGTTATAGGCGGCGAACAATACCAGCGCGCCCAGACCGGCGGAGCCGATGGCGTAGCCCTTGGTGATGGCTTTGGTGGTGTTGCCGACAGCGTCGAGCGCGTCGGTCGACTTGCGCACGTCGGACGGCAGGCCGGCCATCTCGGCGATGCCGCCGGCATTGTCGGTAACCGGGCCGAAGGCGTCGAGTGCCACCACCATGCCGGCGAGCGCCAGCATCGCGGTGACCGCAATCGCAATGCCAAACAGATTGGCAAACCCGTAGCTGACCAGAATGCCAGCGATGATCACCAGCGTCGGAAGCGCGGTCGCCTCCAGCGAGATGGCCAGGCCCTGGATGATGTTGGTGCCGTGGCCAGTGACGGAAGCCGCCGCAATCGACTTCACCGGCCGGAACTCGGTGCCGGTGTAGTATTCGGTGATCCAGATGATCAGGCCGGTCACCACCAGGCCGACCATCGCGCAGGCGAAGAGCTCGCCGCCGCTATAGCCGATGCTGCCGAGCGGGCCGAAGCCGATCAGCCAATAAGTGATGCCGGCGATGCCGAACAGCGATAGGATCGCGGTGGCGAGGAAGCCACGATAGAGCGCACCCATGATCGACTGGCTGGCGGGCAGCCGCACGAAGAAAGTGCCGATGATCGAGGTGATAACGCAGACGCCGCCGATGGCGAGCGGATAGATCATCATGTGGAACAGGAGCGGCGTGGAGGCGAAGAAGATCGAGGCCAACACCATGGTGGCGACCACCGTCACCGCATACGTCTCGAACAGGTCGGCGGCCATGCCGGCGCAGTCGCCGACATTGTCGCCCACATTGTCGGCGATGGTTGCCGGATTGCGCGGATCGTCCTCGGGAATGCCGGCTTCCACCTTGCCCACCAGGTCGCCGCCGACGTCAGCGCCCTTGGTGAAGATGCCGCCGCCAAGACGGGCAAAGATCGAGATCAGTGAGGCGCCGAAGCCGAGCGCGACGATGGCGTCCACCACCACGCGGTCGTTGGCCGGATAGCCGAGGCCCTGCGTCAGGATGGAGAAATAGACGGTAACACCGAGCAGCGCGAGGCCCGCGACCAGCAGGCCGGTGATGGCGCCTGACTTGAAAGCGAGCTCGAGGCCGCCGGCCAGCGACTTGGTGGCGGCTTGGGCGACACGCACATTGGCGCGTACAGAGACGTTCATGCCGATGAAGCCGGTGGTCCCGGAAAGGATGGCGCCGATGGCGTAGCCGGCGGCGACCAGCCAGCCGAGCGTAAAGCCGATGATGAGAAAGATCACGATGCCGACCAGGCCGATGGTGGTGTATTGGCGCTTGAGATAGGCCTGGGCGCCTTCGCGCACGGCGGCGGAAATCTCCTGCATTTTCGCGCTGCCGCTGTCGGCGCGCAGCACCGAGCCGGACGCCCAGATGCCGTAGATGACAGCAAGCGCGCCACAGCCGATGATCGCCCACAAGATTGGTGTCAGGAGCGTCGAGGATGGCCGCTTTGAGGGCGCTTCACCCCGACCGGGAAGCGCGCGGATATAGCCAAAAACTTGAGTGCGACGCAACGCGGATTTGCCCTTTTCTGCGGCATGGCGCGGGCAGGGCCGGCAAGTTCCCGGAAACACGGCGAAAAACACATCGACACAGGGAACGCCGGGATCGGATTGCATATCGAAGCAGGAACTGCGGAAGTTGCGACCATGTTCCGAATGCCGGTTCGGCGGAATCGGGCCGGCGCCGGGCGCGCGACATCGCCCGTGTCCTTTGGCGAGGCTGAAGATGGGAGTCAGGGGCCGTGAACGGCGCTTAAGCCGACCTGCTCAAGCCGCCCGCGCCTCGCGGCGGTCGCGCAGGCCGAGCCAGGCGAGCAGCGCGGCGGCGATGGCAACCGTCGGAAACAGCACCGCATTGATCGCGCCCCAGCCAAAGGCGGCTAGGAGCTGGCCGGAGGAGAACGAGGCCACTGCCATCGAGCCGAAGATCAGGAAGTCGTTGAACGACTGCACGCGGGTGCGCTCCTCCGGGCGATGGCATTCGGTCACCAGGCTGGTGGCGCCGATGAAGGCGAGATTCCAGCCGAGCCCGAGTAGGATCAGCCCGGTCCAGAAGTGCGCGACCGACAGGCCGGTGATGCCGACGACCGCCGCGAGCACCAGGAGACCGAGGCCGATGGCGGTGATGCGGATGACGCCGAAGCGGGCGGCCAAGGTGCCGGTGACGAAACTCGGCGCGTACATGGCGAGCACATGCCACTGGATGCCGAGCGTAGCGTCGGTGACGGAATGGCCGCAGCCGACCATGGCGAGCGGCGCCGAGGTCATCAGCAGGTTCATGGTGGCGTAGGCCGTCACCCCGCAGGCCACGGCCACGATGAAGCGCGGCTGCCGCACGATCTCGCCGAGCGTCCGCGCCTTCTGCGCATGCTTCTCGCTCAGACGCGGAATGTTGACGAACTGCAACACGAGGATCGCCAGCACCGCGCAGCCGGCCTGCGCCAGATAGCTGGCGGCGAAGGCGTAAGGCGACATCAGGTCCTTGGTGAAGATGACGATCTGGGGCCCGAGCACCGCCGCGAACACGCCGCCCGCCAGCACCCAGGACACCACCTTGGGCCGGTAGCGCTCGCTCGCCGTGTCGGCGGCGGCGAAGCGGTAGGACTGGAAGGCGGCGGCATAGAGCCCGCCGCA
>JARRNI010000328.1:0-5639 GCA_037385125.1 Pseudolabrys sp. | reverse complement strand
CCGTATTGCTCGGCCAGCACGCGCTTGTAGTCGGCTTCCAGCGCGGCCTGCGCGGGCGGCAGCGAAGGTCCTTGCGGATTGTAGACCAGGTTGAGCGTGAGGCCCGGGTTGCGCCCGTAACCGCGCGTGTTGAGCGCGCGCAAGCCGCGGATCGAGCCGTCGAACACGCCCTTGCCGCGCTGGTTGTCCACATTGTCCTGTAGATAGCACGGCATCGACGCTACCACTTCGACGTCATGGGTGCTGAGGAAGTCGGCGAGGTCCTCCTGGCCCGGCTGCTCCAGGATTGTGAGATTGCAGCGGTCCATCACGTGCACGCCGCGCGCGCGCGCCGCCGTCACCAGTCGGCGAAAGTTTGCGTTGAGCTCGGGTGCGCCGCCGGTGATGTCGAGGGTCTTGATTCCACGCCGCTCGATGAACGCGACCACCGTGTCGGTGACTGCTGCGGACATTTCCTCGCTGCGATTGGGGCCGGCATTGACGTGGCAGTGGAAGCAGGATTGGTTGCAGCGATAGCCGACATTGACCTGCAGCGTGTCGAGCCTGCCGCGGCGGAGCGCCGGAAAGGAAATGGCATCGAGCAGCGGCAACATATCGCGCATGGAAGATTCCTTGGTTGAGGTCGCACAAAATGCCATGGCCCGGCGGGCGTCGTCACCCGGGCCGGGATAACATTGGGACAAATGCTTGTGAGTGATGCCGGGCGCAGCCTCACCGCATTAGCGCCGTCACCACCGGCGCGGGCAGACCGATGCGGCCATAGCCCGGCAGCTTCAGCCCAGGATGGCGCAGGTCGATGCCGGCGACCAGCCCGAGCAGGTCGAGTTCGATGCCCTCGACCCAGCCGACCTTGATCACCGCAAGCCCGTGCAGATTGAGTTCGATGCCGGTGCGGCTGTCGGTCAGCCCGGCATAAAAGCGGCCGCGGTAGTCGCGGCCCACGGCATTGGGCGGCAGGCTGACGCCCAGCTCGGGCACGGCGCGCAGGACCGCCGCGGTGAAGCTGTTGCTGTTCGGCCCGGGCCAGACGCGGTAATCGCCGGCCCGCGGGTAGCGGTAGGCCTCGACCGCCGCTTCGATCTTGGGGATCAGCGCGGCGGCCTGCGCGCCCGACACATCGGCTATGGCGACCGGTCTGTTGCCGTACCAGCGCCCGTCCGGCGGCCAGCCGTTGACGCGCAGGGGATGGCCCCAGCCGACCACATCGTAGCGCGTCCATTGGGTGGCGCCCGCCGGCTTGATGACGATCCAGCTGTGCACCGAAAAGATGCCCTTCCACGCGCCGGTCAAACCGGTGAACACAATGACGCGCGCCGGCTTGTCGTCGCGCGCGGGCGGCAGCAGATGCGTGCTTGACCAGTCGGCGTTGCGCCAGGAGCGCGGCGCATTGCCGATTGCATAGAGCGCGGCGCGGGCGATCAGCGGTGCGAGAAACAGAGCGAAGACCAGCAGCATGATCGCTTTCCGGCGGCGGGGGCGGGGCAGGGCGAAAGCCATGGCACGCACATAATATGATGCGGTTCGCGGTTTAAACGTGGCACAGAAGCTCGTGTCCCGGGCCAGCGGCACACCACTTCGTGCTGCGTCGCATCCGGGATAAGCCTCACCGTACCTTATTGTTCGCGATGGTCAGCTGCGGATAGTGCTCGGCGCCGCTCTTTGCGAGGTCGCCGGTCACCGCCTTCTCCCAGGCCATGCCGACGATGGCGCCGTGGCGGGCGCCGGTGATGACGTTGCCGGTGATGGTGGCGTCGCCGGCGCCGGGCACTACCGACACCTGGATGCCCATGCCGGCCTTGCGCACAACGTTGCCGGTCAGAGTGACGTTGCGCAAGTATGGCCCGTAGCCGGCGCGCAAGCCCGCCCGCGCGGCGTTCTCCACCACATTGCCGGTTGCCGCTGTCTCTGCCTCGACGCTGATGCCGATGCCGTTCTGTGGCAGCGAGTCGGGCCGGCGCGGCTTCAGATTGCGGATCAGGTTGCCGTGCACGCTGGAGAGGCGGCCGCCCTTGTTGAAATTGGTCACCGCGATGCCGTTCTCGGCGCCGTCAATCACATTGTCGGCGATCACCGCACCCTCGAAATCGAACTCGGCATACATGGCGGTCTCATCGAAGTCGGCGCAATTATTGCCGAGGATCTGGATGGCGTTGGAGTCGTTGCCGCGCACGCCGGTGAAGGCGCAGCGCCGGATCATGTTGTTGCGCACGATCACGTCGGCGGCGCGGAAGACGTTGATGGCGTTGCCATTCTGCCCGCTGCCGCCGGCGCGCGCGGCGACATCCTCGATGGTGTTGTCGGCGACGAGGCTGCCGTCGTGGCGCTTAGCGCTCTGAAAGACGCGGATGCCGCCGTTGCCGGCGCGGCGTATGGTGTTCGACGTGATGATCATGCCGCGCGAGTCGTTGCTGAGCAGCGCGTTGTCGGCGGCGTCGGTGATTGTCGCGCCGGTCACCACGCCGTCGCATTGCTGCAGCGTAATGGCGTTGCCGCCGGCGCGCAGCAGCGTGCAGTCCTCGATGCGCAAGCGGCGCGCGCCGGTTAGTTGCACCAGCCCGCGGTCTTGCGGCAGCGGCTTGCCGCCGCCGTCCAACGTGAGCCCGGAAAGCGTGATGCTGTCGGCGTGATCGCCGGAGAACAGCGACGGCCCGCGTGTCAGCATCAAATGGGTGGCGCCGCGCACGCCGGCAAGCTGCGCGCCGGCGGGCAGCGTGAGATTGCCGGCGCGGTAGCGGCCGGGCGGAAGCCACAACGGCACGCGCGCGCGTGCGGCGCGGTCGATGGCGCGCTGCAGCCTGGCCGACTGATCGTCAGGCGATCCCGGCCGTACGCCGAAATGGGCAGCGTCGAACCCGCGCACGCTGAAGGGCGTGGCGAAAGCCGGCATGGCGAAGCAGGCGGCGCCGGAAAGTGAGCCGGCGATGAGGCGGCGGCGAGTGATCGTCATCGTATTCCCTTGCGCATGACCTTGTCCGAAAAGCGGTTCCCACTTTTCGGGGTCATGTGCGGCCCGCATCTTGCGCCCGGCAGGATTAAGGAAGCTTAACGGCGGGTCGCCGCCGCGAGCGCCAGCAGCACCCGGGTTCCCGCGCGCGTGAGATCGTCGAGGCCGAGGCGAGGTCCGGTCCTGCCGCGCGGGCGGACATGGCGGCGGCTGAGCGGCACGTGCACGAAGGCGGCCAGCCGCGGACCATCCCGGGCGCGCGCCGCCTGGGCGGCGTGCCAGCAAAGGTAATTGCACAGGTAATGGCCGGCGTCGCGCGACAGCGCCGCCGGCACGCGGGCCTCCGACGCGGCGGCGGACAGGTGGCGCGCCGGCGCCGGCATGAGGTTGGATTGTACGGCGCGCCGGGAAACGGCCAGAAGCTGGTGACGAGGATAGTGATCATTGTTTCTCTCGTGGCAGGCGCGTGAGGCGCGCTCGCTTTTCCTCTCCCCGCTGCGCGGGGAGAGGATGCCCTCGCGGAGCGAAGTCGAGCGAGGGTAGGTGAGGGGTGATGCACGGAGACGGCTCGCGCGCCCAAAAATGCCCGAAAAACTTGAGCTTCTAGACAGCCTGCTGGCGTCGTTTGTACTCGGCTTTTGTACTCATTGAAAGGTCCTAGCGTTTCCCCGCTGTAAGCAAACCGTCACCTGCCTGCCAACCTATTGTCCAATTCCAGAGCGAAAGCTCTCGGACGCAATTCGGGACCTCGGAAGACTATCAGTGGAGACGAAGGAGCCCGTTTACTTCGATATCGACACCGTCTTGTCGCTGAGAGAAACACTCGAAGACGCTTGGGCCTGCGTGCCGCCCGACCAACGTACAACGACGAGCAAGCCCCTGTTGGCCGAGCGTATCCTCAAGTCAGCGGCAGGAGGCGAGCGCGATCCAGAGCGGCTGCTCGATGCCGCCCTGATGGCGGTGGCGGCCTAGCGAACCTGACGAAGGTCCAACCGACCACTTACATGCACGCACTCATTGAAAGCGCAGGTCGAAGGTCCGCTTTCGGGGCAAACCCGACATGGCCGACAGAGGCCAACGACGCGAATGACCAGAAGCGGTCAAAATAAACGAAACATAAAAATTCGACGCGCGATGGCCGGACCATCCCATTGGCGGACAATCATATGGTAGTCATGCGAGCCATCAGACGGGTGACGGGTGATAAACCGTGTTGGAAACTGACAAGGTGTTTGCCGGCTCCATTCCGGAAAACTACGACCGCTATATGGTGCCGTTGATTTTCGAGCCGTACGCCGCGGATATTGCACAACGCGCAGCGTCCTTGTCGCCAAGCGCCGTTTTGGAAACCGCCGCGGGCAGCGGGGTTGTCATCCGCGCTTTGGCGGCAAGGCTGCCCAGGGACGCAAGCTATACCGTAACCGACCTCAACCAACCGATGGTCGATTACGCCGCATCGCGACAACCTCCCGACACGCGGATCAAATGGCGTCAGGCGGATGCTCTGGCGCTGCCGTTCGGCAATGCGACCTTCGATCTCGTTTGTTGCCAGTTTGGTGCAATGTTCTTTCCCGACCGCGCATCCGGCTATCGCGAAGCAAGGCGAGTCCTGAAGCCCGGCGGGCATTTCTTATTCAGTGTATGGGATCGCATCGAGGAGAACGTATTTGCGGATGATGTGACGAATGCTCTCGCAAAGATGTTTCCGAACGATCCGCCGCGCTTTCTGGCACGCACGCCGCACGGCTACCACGATGTGGCGCTGATCCGCAGCGAGTTGGAGGACGCAGGTTACTCCCGCGTAGCGATTGAGACGAGAGCGGAACAAAGCCGTGCAGCCTCGCCGCGCATTCCCGCCGTTGCCTATTGCCAGGGAACTGTTCTTCGCAGCGAAATCCTGGCCAGGGACGCGGGAAAGCTGGAAGCTGCAACCAACCATGCCGAAGCCGCGATTGCGGACAGACATGGCAGCGGTGAAGTTGCTGCCAAAATTCAGGCGCACGTAATCGTGGCTGTGGTCTAGATGTTGGAGTATCCCTTCTGGCCCAGGCTTTGTGAAAATTCTATCTCTGCTATGATTCTACAATGAATCGGCGGGGGGCGACCGATGGCGGGATTTGTAGAAGGGGTCGATCGCGGGCAGATTACATTGTTTCCTGCGCTGCTCGACGACTACGTTTCCGATGACAATCCGGTTCGTGCGGTCGACGTGTTTGTCGACGGGCTCGATCTCGACAAGCTCGGTTTCGTCGGCATTCAGCCACTCGATAGGGGCCGCCCCAGCTACCATCCCGGCATGCTGCTTGATTTGGACTTGCGCGTGAAACCGCGCGATCCCGAGGCTTCCGTGCGCGTGGCATTGAAGGACGTGCGGTGTCCGCGGTGCAATGGTCACGGTCGCCCGCGCATAATTGCACTCTCGAACCGTCCGTCGATTTGAAGGCGGTTTTCGGGAGCAAGGGCGCTGACTCGGGTTTGGACCCATACCGGTCATAAAGGGATGACAAAAGGTGGTTCTGAGCTATTGGACGGTGCCATCGTCGCTTTTTACTTCGGAGAATGGAAACGAAAACAATTCCTCTCCATCTTTGTCATTCACGGCCATGGACCATTGCGACCAGTCTTGGTCCAGCATGCGCTCGCTATTGAACATTAGCTCGCGCGCGACCGTGGTGCCGTGTGCCCGTGCAGCGTC
>JARRNI010000327.1:5709-9761 GCA_037385125.1 Pseudolabrys sp. | reverse complement strand
GCAGACCATCGACAATCCGTTCGGCACGAGATTGTCACCCATGTCTTAGGTACGCTCTGTCACCCATGTCTCCGGGCCGGACAAATTTTTAGATGGTGGGGGAAGTAGGACTCGAACCTTGGGCCCGCTGATTAAGCTCAGCCCGAGTGCCTCCTTGCCCGAAAGCAAAAAATCGGTACAGATATTTAGGCGAGTTTGGGGGCAATCCCGCTCGAAAAACAACCTCAGAACACAATAGGGAGGTTTCATTATGCGTTACCACATTTTGGCTTCGGCGCTGCTGTGCGCTGGAATGCTCGCCGCTGCGCCCGCTAAAGCAGCAGGACCACTGCCTTATGGCAACCCGATCACGCTGGAGCAGGCCCAGAAAATCGCCGCGGCGGCGCGTGCCGAAGCAGCGAAGAATCACTGGGAGGAAATTATCGCTATTGTCGAGCCGAACGGCCAACTGGTCTATTATTCTAAGATGGACGATGCGCAATATGGATCGATGAAGGTCGCCCTGAACAAGGCGACCTCGGCAGCGCTGTTTCGTCGGCCAACGAAGGTCTTCCATGACCTGCTGGCGAAGGGACCGCAATTCAACTATCTGCTCGAGCTCGAAGGGGCCAATGCGGTGCCAGGCGGCATTCCGATCGTGTCCGGCGGCAAGGTCATCGGCGGCATCGGCTGCAGCGGCGTCACTGGCGCACAGGACATCCAGATCTGCGAGGCCGGGCTTGCGGCTTTGAAGTAGGGATACGTTTTCAAGGCGGCGGGCCGGGCATCAAAGTCCGGCCCCCAAAATCATGATTGAGCATGGTTAGATGCCCGCGAATGTCGTGAAGGGTCATTCGCCGCGAACCCATCAAGTCCCAAAATGTGCCCTTGTCCGGTGTTCTCCAAAAGGCGACATCGGACCGCGCATCCAAGGCAGTAGGCAGTATTTGGCTCGCGGCTTATACCTGCTCAATCCTCGGCATTCGCAAGCCCGGATGGCGTAAGAAGCGGAAGAAGACCTTTGGCATGGATCGGGGGGCCATGCCGGGCCTCACATCGGGACTTCGGGTTGGTGGAGTTTTGCCCGATGCTGCGAACAGCATAGGCCGCTAGTGGGCTTGCGTCCTAGGAAGTTGAATTGGTGGTTAAAGATCGCACGGGCAGCCAAACTGCCGGATTGTTAAGTTCCGATGCCGGGAACAAAGCAAATCACAAATTCAGTAGACGAAAGAAAAATAACCGTATGACCTGTGGGATTTCCACGATCCCATTTCACCTTGTTGGGCGGAACGACAATACGCGTGCCGACCGGCACGTGGTGACGCCCTAGGGGTTTATCGGGGCGAGTATCGGTAATAATTGCGATTACCTGACCGTCTTTTACTTCCACCCCATCCGCCCAATAAGCGTCAGCTTCGCCGCAACACGGCAGGTCTGGAGCATCGGGCTGCATCAAAGTTCGGAACCAAACGCTGATCGCCGGGTCAATACTTTCCCATTGACCGTTATCCCGTGCCAAGGCTGGCAAGAGCGAAAACAGCAAAATGACAGCTGACAGCAAATGCCTGACCAGTGCAGCGGCTATCTTTGGCATGGGAGAATCTTTTCCACACAGTGCCATGGTTTGCTCCTTGCCCATGAGTGCGCGGGCTGCGCTCATTGTCGCCCGCAAATACCGCCAAAATCCTGATCAGACAGCGCACTTGCGCACCTCGGCCTAGCCGAAAAAACAGATAATTTTTGTGAGCTGGCTCACATATCTTTCCGCTAGTCCGCGCAATCATAGACAAGTGAGAAAGCACCCTACGGTGAGAAGTTTCCATGCGCCCATCATCGTTACTCATTGTAGCTGTCGCCGCCTTAATAGCGGCCGGCATCGTCATCAAGTCCCTTGCACCTAGCAAGACCATCCGAGCTCCGAAAGTAAGGCAGCACGCAGCGTTAAATACAATAACGGTCCACGGCGCTCGCGTGGCGCTACCTAACAATACGAGGACTTTTCCAGAGGGACTGGCGGCGCTGCCGTGACCACGCTCGTTTAGTCGTCGGCCCCGGCGCTTCCGGGGGCCCGATTTTTGTCGAAGAAATTTCTGGCGCTGCGCGGAGCGCGGAACTCCGGCGCAGCAACGGTTAGACGATCCGCCGCGCCGCGGTCGGCGCTGGGAGGGTAAAGCGACCACTCTGCAGGTCACGGCAGGTTCAGACTTATTTTTGTTCTATGCCAGTGGTCTCTGGTGTGGCCCATGTTTGGGCGCTAATCCGACTGATAAAGCCGTAATATTTATCCTTGAATGCATGCATCGCAGCTACAGCCTGCCCGATGATAAGAACAACATCGCTATTTTGCGGCATGTCATTCTCATCAAGAAGATCAAGGTAATCCCGCGTGACCTCTCCCTCCAAAATTGACATTATATCTCGCAGCAGGCGATTGACGATTTCGACCTTTCGCTTGTTGAGTACGCCGTCGGGCTTTTCCTTCGCAGCATCTTGGAACTCGCGGAACATTGCTTCGAGCAACGGCATTAGGCTGTCATATTTTTCGCCTTTTTCCGAAGTGGTGACATTATTGCTTAGGCTATCCCAGACCATGACGCTTCGACGAAGATCGTCCCCCTCTCTCTGCGAGGAAGTGATTTGCATGATAACCCGCCCAGGTGGCCCGTCTCAACATCGAGCACTATCGCAAGATAGCTGGCTGACGAGACCGATGAAGCCAAGCGCGAGACCATTATGCGTCTGCTGGCCGAAGAAGAAGCAAAATTGGCCTCCCTGGATGATCCGCCTGGCAATACGGAAGAGAAATAGTCCTAGGAACGTTCCCACTCCGCCAGTGGGTGGGTCGCAGACCTTTGAGTTTCTCTTTCGTCTCTGCCTTCATCCACCCTCCGCCGCTTCTGGACGGAAACCGGACGCGCGTCACTGTGCGCTGCGCGACGGCATGAAGCGGGTCCACAATAACGTGTAGGTCGCGTACGGGACGCCTGCACGAGCTAGCTAAAATTGAAGCTTACGAGCTACCCAGCGGTTAACTCGAATTTGGTAGCTTGTGCGTATGTATCGACCAGCAAAAAAGCCAGTCCGCTGGCATATGTGGATTGTCGGTTTGCTTCTGTTGCCCCTTTTAGTAGCGGCGGCGAATCGCTTCGGGCATTCATCCTTGCTTTCAGGTGGCTGCAATATCAAAGGCAATATCAGCATGCGCACCGGCGAGCGGATGTATCATGTTCCGGGCGGCGAGCATTACGATGCCACTGTGATCAGCCCCGCTAAAGGTGAGCGCTGGTTTTGCAGCGAAGATGAAGCCCGGGCCGCTGGTTGGCGAAAGTCGCGCAGGTAACTAACGCGCCTTGGGTGCGCGCGATGCCAATGAGGAGGCGTGACCTGATCACTCACCGGCCATGGCACCGTTTGTACTTCTTTCCCGAGCCGCACGGGCACATTTGATTCCGGCCGAAATTCGGAAGATTTGTCGGCTTTTGTGCCGAAGGGAAATCAGTGGCGTGCTTGCGTTGTTCCTTGAGCGCTTCTGTCTGGAAGAAACGCAACTCCGCATTCGCTTTTTCGTAATAAGCTTGGTTCTCTTCTGTCCAGTTCTCGCAGTTAAGTAGGATGAAGTCCTCCGAGGACATTGGTGAATATTTGGGCGCGTCAATAGCGATCCCAATGACCTTAGTAAGATGCGACCATTTAAGCTTGGCAGCACCACAAGCGAACTCCAGCAGACGTCAGCGCAAGGGCCTGTATTCAGTTTTATAGTCGCCAGGGCTGTCGTGGTAGAGTTGAAGAAAAACGTATCCGACATTAGGAAACTGGGATGGCATGAGTGAGAGGTGGCGAGTAATGCCTTTGGCGTTATCCGGAAAATTCCTAATTGCTGTGGCCATCATTTCTGAGAGCATCCGTCGAGATAGGCGTGGTTCCTTCGCCATTTCGTGAATCGCGCTCTCGCCACGGAACACATCTGAATTGCCAACCAGGACGCCTTTCAGGGCGTTCTGTCCCGTTTTTTGAATCAGCGAGTCCCACTGGTAGGAAATCTCGTTGTGAGCTTTGCGTCGTTTATAGGGGCC
>JARRNI010000327.1:0-5645 GCA_037385125.1 Pseudolabrys sp. | reverse complement strand
GGCCGGTCTCGACGAAATCATGCCATTCGCCCTCACTGATCATTAGGCCGTTAAAGTGATTCTCCTTTGCGCCTATCATGTAGCTCTTCGACTTATCATCGAAATTCAAAAAATAGTGCGCGAGCAAATCTTCTTCTCCGCAATACGAGAGATACTCATAACGCCGGATCGCCCTTTCCTTCTCGGTTAGATAGGCCTGAAAATCGTAAAGAGTGTCGAGTTCGCTAAGGATAAGTTCGAGGTTGTGGCTATCAAGCAAGTGGACCGGATCTGACTTTTCCAGTTGAACGATGAAGGGATGCGATTGGCTTGATAACCCAGACTGATAACTGATGCCAAGGCTCCCATAGATATTGCTTGAGGAGAATCGCTCACATGCCTCCTTCGCCCCGTGTGCGACTATAATTTTGTGGATCCGTAGCTCGCCCGCTGGGATATGGAGCGGTAATGGCACCGTTCCATTCGCATCGAGAAATATGTGATCGCGATGTTTCAGAATGTGGCGCTTCGCGCCCGCTGCCGTGCGGATTTGTTTGGTAATTGCCTCCTTCTTCCAACGCTCCCAGGTCAGAAGCATATCACCGCCACGGTCGAACTTGCGACTTTCACGATCAAAGAAAAGAAAGATGTTGTTCTCGAAGACAGCAATAAGATCGGAAAGCTCTTTGCCATCTGCCTTGAACGGATTCGCGTAAGACCACGGCCTCAGGAACGTCTGATCGCACAAGTGCGACAGATATTGTTCGGTCGAGGTCTGCCCAATGGATTTCTCAATCGGCATAGCAACGCGAAGATAATAAGTGATAGCGGCGATTGCCAGCACGTGCGCGTTCGAGTTGCGCGTCACCGCGACAGTTTCACGGGCTCCGCATTATGTCCGGTTTGCTCGATAGCCGACACCGACAGCTTCCACTCCACCGTCAGGCACTAGCGCTACTTCTCATCTAGTTACGGGTGGCCCGGTTATGTCGGCCAGCCTAGCGCCGAGGTGCTGGCTCGTTTCTTTGTGGCGATCTCTCCCGGCTTGGGTCATCGCGCGGTAAACACCGCAGAAGGCCGGTAGCCTTATATTGTCCGGCCCGGGTGCTTAGCCGGGTGTCAGGCCGAAAAAATCGCCGAAAGCTCAGCGATTTCATGAAGGTCTGGCGGAGAGGGAGGAAGCCCTACCTCCCGACCTGCCCGCCGCAGGGCATTGGCGGCCGTTGCAGCGTCCTTCACCCCCGCCGCGGGCGGGGCAAGTACATGGGTACATGGTCTGAGGGAAGAAGGCGGGCGCCGACCTGGGTAGAAGCCCACAGAGACGCTCCCAGAGCGGCTGGCTGCCGCAGGCGATGGTCTCTCCCTAGCCTCCCTGTGATCGTCTCCGCTGTTCGGAGAAATTCGGTTATTTGAGTTTTGCCAAATAACTGTCGCCGGCCGGAGGTGACGAATTGTCGAGATATTGCAGAGGTTTCCACAGGTGAGCGCGCCCGGGCCTTTTGCCGCAGGCTTTAAGCACGTCTTAACGCGCCGCTCCCCTTCGCGTACACTTGCCGTCAGAATCACCGCGCCATCGGGAGCGCGGCCAAAATAAAAGGGGACGGGGTCATGCGATTTCGTGGTCTTTTTTTGTGCGCCGCCCTGCTGGGCGCCGCGGGGAGCGTCACGTCGGCATCGGCGACCATGCGCATCGCGGAGGACCGCGGCGGCCAGATCGGCCACTACCTGCAAGCCTTCGCCATGCTGCGCTCGACCGGCGAGCACGTGGTGATTGACGGCAATTGCCTGTCGGCCTGCACGCTGGTGCTCGGCATGATCCCGCGCAGCCACATCTGCGTCACCTCGCGGGCGCGCTTCGGCTTCCACGCAGCCTGGCTGCCCGACCGCCACGGCCATCCGGTCACCAACTCGATGGGAACGCGCGCGCTGTGGAACGTCTATCCGCCGGCGGTGCGGCACTGGATTCTGCGTCACGGCGGCCTGTCGCGTCACATGATCTATCTGCAGGGCCGCGACCTGCGCCGCATCGTGCGCACTTGCGCGACGCCGCGCCATTACCAGGCACGCACGCGCTCACACCGGCGCTCCGCCTCGTCGCGTCATCACTATCGCTACATAGCCGGCAACGCTGCCGGCTACCGCCGCTAGCGCCATTGCCGCATAGGCGCGCACGCCAAAGGCGCCGTACAGCACGCCCGACACGCCGGTCATCGCCGCCATGGTGGTGCCGATCGCCAGTGCCAGATAGCCCTGCGCGGTGGCGCCCTGGCCGGGCGGCGTGTGGCGCGCGACGAAGCCGAGCGCGCCGAGATGGGTCGCGCCGAACGACAGCGCGTGCAACATCTGCACCATCGGCAACCATTGCGCCGGCGGATCAAGCGCCATAATACTCCAGCGCAGCGTAGCGCCCAGCCCACCCGTTATCATCAGCACCGCCGGCGAAAAGAATGGCGGCAGCCGGCCTTGCAGCGCGAACAGCACGATTTCCGCCGCCACGCCGAGCGCCCACAGCCCGGCAATCGCCGTGCCGTCGAGCCCGGCGGCACGCCATTGCAGCGCCGAGAAGCCGTAATAGACCGCGTGGCTCGCCTGGATCAGGCTCGCCGCCGCCAGCACGGCGATGAACGGGGGATCGCGCAGCGGGTGGCGGCGCGGCGCGGCCGGCGCGTGCGCCGCCGCGCGCAAGGGCGCCAGCCCCAGCACCGCCAGCGCGGTGACAAGGCTCGCTGCCACGATCAGCCAGATGAGGTCGCGCGCCGGAATATGATCGGCGACGAAACCCGCGGTCATGCTGCCGACAATGAAGGTGGCCGAGCCCCACAGCCGCACCGGACCATAGGCGCGCGAGCGCGCGCTCAGCCCCTTGAGCGCATAGGTCTCCGCCAGCGGCATGATTGGGGTGAAGGCGAGCGACGCGAGGGCGTAAGCAACCAGGATCGCCGCCGGTCCCGGCGCCAGCCCGACCAGCCCATAGCCGACGACGCTCGCCGCGCTCGCCAGCGCGATCGCCGCGCGCAAGGCGTCGCGCCGGTCGGCCTGGCGGGTCACGAGAGGAATCGCGATCAGCCGCGCCACCAACGGGGCCGCCAGCACCACGCCGATCATGCCGGCATCGAGCCCGCGCGCCTTCAGCCAGACCGGAAAGAACGGCATCTGGATGCCGATGCCCATGAACAAAGCGGCATAGAGCGCAGCCAGGCGCGGCACGAAACCGGTCTCGGATTTCACAACTGGCTGCATTACCCACCGCCCGGCTGGCCGAATCAGGCCGGCTGATTGATAAATATGGTCGGCAGGGAATGCAGCACATGGCGAGCGACGAAACCGCCCCGGCCGAGGCAAGCGGACCGGCGAAGCCCGCGCAAGGCGAAAACCTCATCCCGGAGGTGAGCCGGTTCGACAGCGTGCCGGCGGCGACACAGCGAGCGCCCGCGCCGCAACCGGCCAGCGAAGCTGCGCCCCCGCCCCTAAGCGACCGTGCCGAAGCGGGCGCGCCACCATCGGCCGCGCTTACCGTCGCGCTAGAACCGCCGGTCCCCGCAGCACCCGAAGCAGCGACCCTGCCGCCAGTTGATACGGCCGGACCGAAGCCGGCAACGCAGCAACCAGCCGAGCCCAGAGCGCCGCAGCCTGCCGCGGCCGAAGCGCCGCCATCCGATCCGCTGGCGGCGCTGCTCGCGCTCAGCGAGGAAGAGTGCCTGGCGTTGTTTACGTGAGCGCCGCACGCTGCGCCGCGCTCACCTAATCATTCCAAAGGCTTATAGGGCCACTTCTTAAAAACCCCCGGCTCTACCCCCGCCTGGGCAAGCGCTCCCACGCTGCGGCTGCGCCCAGGCGGCTCCCACGCCAGCGCCCAGCGGCTCCCAGGCCGCGCCCAGCGGCGCGGTGCGAAAATGCCCGTGCCTAGCGGTCCGATGGGGTTAACAGACCCGTTTGCCATGTTATGATTATTTTCTTTTTTTCGCAACCTGTGGCAGAATGTCAATGCTGGCACAACGCCTGCAAAAGTCTAACCAAGTGAAAAGGAGAGAAGACAATATCTAGCAAACGCAAAACCCAGAAGTCGAAGTCAACCAAAGCCAAGACCATCGCGCATTGCTCTCGTGCGTTTGTCAAGTTGACTTAGGCGATCGAGTTTTTGCTGTGCGTCGTCGGGGATGTTGGCGCTGACATTGCTGTCAATTGTCGATGCAAAAGATGCTGCTGCGGCGGCTGGCATGGCGGTGCCCTTCCTGATTTGCTTTAGCCTGTGTGCTTATTCGTTTTGATTTTGTTTGCAGCCAAAGGACTAAATGCCTATTGTCCACAGTTTTTTGCGCGGTGCTTGTGGTGCGCAATGGCGCTCACGTAGTCAGTGAGTGCAGTGTAACGAAAAAGTGCGGTGTAGTAGCGGCCAGCTTTTGCAATCCTCTCTTTGACGATTTCTGACTTCGTTCAAACGCGAGCATCGCGCCCTTTGCCCACCCTCATGGCTTCATCGCGCCAAAAGGACCCGCTGCGGCGCTAGAGCACGCAATGGTCTTGCCCGGCAGACTAAATTCGCCGGCCTATGAAATCTTCAGCTGCGTCTCGTGCGGGTTCCTGAACTGGATCGCACAGAAAGAACATTACCCCACAAGTTTGTTTCGCCCACATTGGCGTTTTCAACATTTCGCCGTCTTTCTCACTCACCGGCTGTCGTCGATGCAAGTAATGACGTACCACCGCAGCGCCAAGGGGGCGACTATGTCTCGAGCAGGTGTTTTCGACCCGCCGAAATCAACGCCCGAGCGTCCGCCATGTCCGAAATGTAGCTGGCCGATGTGGATTGCTCGCATTGAGCCGGATAAGCCGAACTACGATAAGCGCACGTTTGAGTGCCCAAAGTGCGCTTACGAGGAAATCCTGGTTGTCAAATATAGATAAGCCAGGGAACAAAACTCGGGGAGAGATGTTCTTCCCCTGCCCCAGGCGCTGCTGCCCCAGTCCCTAGCCGCGCCCGAGGCGAGTGTATAGCGTAAGGGCCGCGTAGGATTGAAACTACGCGGCCCTTGTACTGCCGAGCGTTCCGGTTCACGCGTTCTTCACCAAAACATGTCGCCTACAGCGAGCTGGCGGGAACTTTGTTACTGTTTGCAAGTTTGTTTGATCGTCTTGACATGGTTCGCGTAGAAGCCGCCAATGAGCCCCGCCGCCCAATACCGCGCCTTAGCGGCTGACTGTGAAGCACGGGCCCAGAGAGAACGGGTCGCTGCCTACTGTCGCGAATGGGAAAACCTAGCCCATTCGTATCGGCGGCTGGCCCAACAGGCCGAGCGCGAGGGTTTAACCGCCACAATCTACGAAGCGTGGACGAAAACCGATTTTGATTGGCCTAAGTCGCGATAACCGCGTCGCACAGGCGCGCCGCTTGGCGGCTGCGCCGGCAGTGACCGCTCTGCGCGGGGGGTTAGAGGGTTCAACGCGGTTGCTTCCGGCTGTCAATTACCCACAAGTTTTGCTCCTGATAGAGCGCCAAATTCGATGTCGGAGAGTCGCGCCAAGCCGCGCCACATGACCATGTTTCCGGGGGGGCCATCACTGGCGCGCGCAAGATAGACTCCGAGCCTCGCGATCTTAATGATGTAACCTGAGACGGAGTTTCCATCTGCTGACACAGATTTGTCCGGCAAGATCTGGTCGTGCAG
>JARRNI010000326.1:0-5656 GCA_037385125.1 Pseudolabrys sp. | reverse complement strand
TGAAGGTGCGGCTGAGCAGCACCTTGTCCTGCTTGAGGTCGAGCACCTGCACCTCGCCCCACTGGATCAGCGTGCTCATCTTGTGGATGCCGCCATAGACCAGCAGGCGCGCGTCGGTCTTGTGCGCCGCCGCCAGCAGGCCCTTGGGCCCCAGGCTGGTCGTGGAGCAGCGCGGCTTGCCGCAATCGAGCGGAACGAGCCGGTAGCCGCCCTGCGCGGCCAGCTTCTTGCGCAGCAGTTGATCGAACTCGCGCATGCGCGCCGCGTGCTGCGCCGTCTGATCCTTGGGCTCGCCGGAAGTGTCGCGATAGTCGAAATCGGCCACCGCCGTTTTGACCGTGCCGGACGCGTCGGCACGCGCGCGATGCACGGCGGGCGGCAAGATAAATAGAGCCATCAGCAGCGTTACGCTGAGCGGCAGCCAAATGCATTTTCTCATCGTTTCCTCACCGCCAGTTTTGTGTTGCAATTCTAGAACGGGTTTAGCGCCAGCGAAACCCATCACACTTTTCGCGCCTCGCCCAGCGGCACGAAGGCCACTATCTTGCCCTTGCCGTCCACGGCCAGCACAAAGCCCAACGCCGTATAGCGTTTTGACGGTCAGCGGGCCGCTGAGGCCGAGAGCGGTGAAGGCAACCAACAAGACTATGCGATGCAGTTCATGGTGGCTTCTCCTTACCTCCCCGGCACCACCCTGATTTCCTTGTCCGGCTTGGGCGCATAAAACCGCGTCAGCGGCGTGGCCGCGATGCCGTGCAGCAGCACCGAGGCCAGCATGATCATGCTGCCGTAGATCCACGGCGCGGCATGGCCGGTCTCGCGCATGGCCAGCAGCACGTAGAACAGCCCGCTGATGCCGACCGGCCCGAACCAGCCGGCGAACCAGCGGTCGCGCGTGTCGGTCAGCGACGGCATGAAGCGCGCCAGCACGAGCCAGACCGGCAGCCGCCGCAGCACGATCGCCACCAGCGGATAGGCCAAGGCCAGCCAGCCGAGATTGCTCCAGGCGCCCCAGGGCAGCGCCACGCCGAGCAACACCAGCACTGGCAATTCGAAGAAGCGCTTCACCGCCTCCTGGAAGCGCTCGCTCGCCTCGGTGCGCTGCTCGTCGGTGCGCGTGGCGAACACCACCGCCGCGGCGAACACGCCGAGCAAGCCGTCGCCGCCGATCAGACCGATCGCCGCCACCGTGAACAGCGCCAGCGAGACATTGACCGTAACGATGGAGGCGCGCTCGGCAAAGAGCGTGCCCTGCACTGCCCGGTAGAGCCAAGCCGCCAGATAGCCGAAGGCGGCGCCGAGAAAGACGCTCGCCGTCAGATCGACCAGCACGCCGCGCCAAGCCCAGGCCGACAGCGCGGCGTCGGGGCCGCGCTGCGTCAGAAACGAAACCGGCAGCAGCACGAAGATCATGCCGAGCCCGTCATTGGCGCCGCTCTCCGCCGACAGGATGTTGCGCAGGCGCGCCGGGATGCGCCGCTCGGCGTCGGCGCCGGTCAGGATGGAGGCCGCCAGCACCGGGTCGGTCGGCGTCACGCAGGCCGCCACCAGCACGGTCACCAGCAGCGAGCTTTGCAGCATGACGGCGGTCACCAGGCTGGTCATCAGCCACATGCCGCTCATGCCCGCGACCAGCACCACCAGCAGCTCGCCGGCATGGGCGCGCAGATAACCGCTCGGCAGCCGCGTGCCGGCCGCCATGATGGCGATGGCGAGGCTGACACGCGCGGCCTCGCGCACGATGAAGCCGTCGGCCGGCTGCACCGGGTCGAGGTTGAACAGGCCGAGACAGGCCGGCCCGATTAGCACGCCGAGCAGCAGGGCGATTGCCGCTTCGGACAGCCACAGGCGGTTCTTGATGAAGCCGGACGCCAGCCCCAGGGCCAGGGTCATGCCGGCGCCCACGGTCAATGCGAGATTGAAAACGTGCAATGCGTGGCCTCAAAATACCCCATCTGGATCAACGGCTTTCACGCGCCACTGTTCCGAGCCGCAAAGACGCGGCCAACAGCGATATCCGTCGTCCTGAAGGTGGCCGCGCAGCGGCCCTCGAGGAATGAGCGGCCCCGATCGTGCCCGTCATCCTTCGAGGTTCGGCGGCTTCGCTGCCTCACGCCTCAGGATGACGGCATCGGGCAGATTTCGGCCGCCGCACTGCAACCACAATAGCCGTTGAAGGTTTCATGACAGGCGCGCGACGATCGCGCGACAAAGCGATTTCGAACGGCCATGCGACAAGCGGACGTCAGAATGCTGCCGCGGCTAGCGGCCGGCGGCAGCGTGTTGCGCGCTGCGGCGGAGCGCAGTTTGGTCGCGCGCAGCCGCCTGCGGCTCGCCGCCGAGCTCGCCGTGGTCGCCACCGCCGTGCCGCTCGCCTTCGGCTACGCCGTCACCCGTCTCGACGTGCCGTTCATGCTGATGATGATGGCACCGCTTGCGGCCTGCGTGCTCTATCTCGCCACCGACCGCAGCTTCTCCTTCCCGCGCGAATTCGCCCGCGGCATCCGGCGGCGCGAACTGGTCTCGCTGGCCGCGCTGTTCGTCGCCGCCGGCGCTTTGATCGCGGCCTGGGTGCTGCTCGCGCAGCCGGCTTATTTTCTGGCGTTGCCGGCTGACCGGCCTGCCGCCTGGCTCGGCGTGCTGGTGCTCTATCCGCTGTTGTCGGCGCTGCCGCAGGAGATCGCCTACCGCACCTTCTTCTTCCACCGCTACGCGCCGCTGTTCGCCGGCCGGCCCTGGCTCGCGGTCGCCGCCAACGGCGCGCTGTTCGGCTTCGCCCATGTGATCTACGACAGCTTCGTGTCGATCGGGCTCACCGCGCTGCTCGGCTGCGTGCTGGCCTGGCACTACTGGCGCACGCGCTCGTTCTGGCTGGTCTGGCTCGAGCACACGCTGTGGGGCAATTTCGCCTTCACCATCGGGCTTGGGCATTATTTCAGCACGATGCCCGGGCTGCACTGAGCGCGCGGCCCCCCGGGTTCCACGCGCCAAGTTTCCTACAAGGTTCCCTGCAACCGAAGTTCGCCGTGACACGTTCTGCAAGCAGACCGGTGAGACCTCGAAAGGGGGGAAAACCCATGCCCGAAATCATCTACGAGATCGTCGAGCACGACGGCGGCTGGGCCTACAAGGCCAATGGCGTCTATTCGGAAAGCTTCCCCAGCCATGCCGCGGCGCTGCAGGCGGCGCAGGCCGCCGCTGCCGAGCAGCGCGTGCCCGGCGCCACCCATATCATCCAGTACGAGGACGAGAACGGTCGCTGGCACACCGAAACCGCCCGCGGCAGCGACCGACCGGCGACCTCGGTCAGGGACAAGGACTGACCGACTTGTCCCGGACGCCGCACCAACGCACGCGAGGCGACGCCGATCCGGGACCGCTCCACATGCCGCCCCTGCAGGGCTCCGCGCCCGACGGGCCGCCGCTGCCTTGCCCGGCGTGCTACGATGCGCCCGGCACGGACGGGAGCGCGTCGATGAAACCTAGCGGAGCGGCGACCATCGGCGGCCTGCTCGCCTTCAACGGCGGGCTGGTCGACGCCGCCGGCTTCCTCGGCCTGCACGGCCTGTTCACCGCCCACATCACCGGCAACCTCGCCACGCTGTGCGCGGCCATCGTGCTCGGCAGCCACGGCTATCTCGGCAAGATCCTGGCGCTGCCGGAATTCGTCGCGGTGATCGCGCTTGCCCGTTTCGCCGACGCGCGCATGCGCGCGCGCAAATGGCCGGCGCGCGACATCCTGCTCGCCGCCGAGCTGGTGCTGCTGGCGCTGTTCTTCGCACTGGCCATGGCCTTCGGCCCGTTTGCCAATTTCGACAGCGCGCCCGCGCTCATCACCGCTTTGGCGGCCATCGCCGCGATGGCGGTGCAGAACGACATGCAGCGCGTGCACCTGCCCGGCGTGGCGCCGACCACCTTCATGACCGGCAACGCGACCCACGCCACCGTCGGCGCCGTCGGCATCCTCACCGGCGACGAGCCGGCGCATTCGAAGCTCTATCGCACCATGCTCCGCTGCACGGGGATCAACGTGCTGGCATTCGCCGCCGGCTGCGCCGTCTCCGCGCTGCTCTATTGGGCGGTCGGCTTCTGGTGCCTGGCCTTGCCGCTGGTGGTCGCGCTCATCGCGACGGGCCTGATCCGCGCAATCGATCCGGCGCCGCTCGAGTCGGCGTGAAGCGGCGCCGCGCCTCACTCCCACAGGCCGTAGCGCGCCCACTTCTCTTCGGGGATTTCCGTCCCGATCTTGTAGGTGAACTCGGTCACCGCCAGATGATCGGGCTGCGCCTTGCAGGTATAAGACAGCGCGTACCATTTGCGCCGGCTGCGGAAGGCGCCGCCCTTGGCCACCACCGTATGACCGCTGATGTGGGCGGGCGTTTCGGCGCCGGCCACCGCGCGGTCCGGCCGGAACTTGTGGTGATCGTGGCGGATGCGCTTCATGGCGGTGTAGTCGCAGAGCTGCTCGAGCCGATCGACCGGGGCCAGTTTTTTCAGGCTGCGGGCAAAGCGGGCGTCCATGGCGGCGGCGGCGCCGATCATGAGGAGGCTGGCGCCGATCGCCAGTACGAGCCGCCGCATACTTCCCCCATACGCCATGAAATCGCATCCCCCGCATTGTTTACGCAATTGTTGCGCCGCGAAGCAAGCGCGGGATACGCTTTTTCCAGCGCCAATTCACGTGGAAATTGCGGCAATTAGCCGTACTTCGGATCGCGCTCGAGCAATTCGACGGAAATGCCTTCGGGCCCGCGCAGGAAGCAGATTTTGATGCCCGAACGTGGGCTATGCGGCTCCTTCACGAACTCAGCGCCCTTGGCCTTGAGTTCCGCCGCCACCGCGTCGATGTCGGTGACCGCGAGCCCGAAATGGTCGAGGCCTTGATAGGGCGTCTGCGGGGCTGCATTGACGCCGTCGCCGCGCGCGATGGCTGCAATGAAAATGTTGGCGCCGCCGAGCTTCAGGTCGATACGCGGCTTACCCTCCTGCACCGAGCGGATCACCTCGGCGACCAGCATGCGCTCGAACCATTGCGCGGTCGCCTCCGGATCGGGGCTGCGCAGATGGATGTGGTCCCAGGTGAGATGAGGCATGGCGGACTCCTTATGCGGCGCGCATATTGGACAGCGGCCGCTGAGGAAGCAATGGTATCTGCCCGCGAAGGACGATGGCGTTGGGCCCGCAGCCCCATACGCACGACACCTTCAACTTGGAGGTCCACGCCATGATCGACGTCGTGCAAGCGCCCGATGGTATCGTCGAGGTTCGCGCCGGCGGCAAGCTCACCCGCGCCGACTACAAGGACGTGCTGCTGCTGCGGCTGGAAGCGCTGATCGCGGCAAGCGGCAAGCTCAACGTGCTGTTCCTGATGGACGAGAGCTTCATCGGCTGGACGCTCGACGCGGCCTGAGAAAATACCGTGCTCGAGTTCCGCCACCGCGGCGATTTTGCCAAGATCGCGGTGGTCGGCGCGCCGCAATGGGAGGACTGGTGCGTCAGGTTTGCCGCCAGCCTTCTGATGCGCGGCGAACTACGCAGCGTCCGGCGCGAGCAGTTGGAGCAGGCGCGTACGTGGCTGAAGGCGTGACGATTGATTGTGGCCCGGATGGCGCGCGACGCCATGACGGAAATGTGACACACCATGGCACTATCCGCG
>JARRNI010000325.1:0-5662 GCA_037385125.1 Pseudolabrys sp. | reverse complement strand
CGTGTCGTTAACGAGGTTCCAAGTTAACCCGATATTCAACCACGGGTGCTACCTAGGCGCGCGCTTGGAGGGTAGTCGTCGGGGGAAGTACGTCATGCATGTCGACTTGTCGATGCCAGTGCTCGTCGTGGATGATTACAACACCATGGTCCGGATCATCCGCAACCTGCTCAAGCAGCTCGGCTTCCAGGACATCGACGACGCCAACGACGGCTCGGTGGCGCTGGAAAAGATGCGCCAGCGCAAATACGGGCTGGTGATCTCGGATTGGAACATGGAGCCGATGACCGGCTACGAGCTGTTGAAGAACATGCGTGCCGATCCCGAGCTCGGGAACACGAAGTTCATCATGGTCACCGCGGAGTCCAAGACCGAAAACGTGATCGCGGCCAAGAAAGCGGGCGTGTCGAACTACATCGTGAAGCCGTTCAACGCGCAGACCTTGAGGAACAAGATCGAGGCGGTGTTCGCGCCGGCTCTCGCGTAACTCACCAGACCAGCCGCCGCATCACCGCCTTCGGCATCTCGCCGGCGGCCGCGAACACGTCGTTCAGCGCGGCCGTGTCGGGCCGCTCGCGCCCACCCAGCTCTTCGGCGTGGATGCCTGAAGTCACGAACAGAAAATCAACGCCCAGCGTATGCGCGCCCTTCAGGTCGGTGCGCACCGAGTCGCCCACCGCCAGAACCCGCTCGCGCGCGATGATGCGGCCGGCGGCAGCCTGCGCCTTCTCCAGCGCCATGTCGTAGATCGGCCGGTAGGGCTTGCCGGCATAGAGCACCTCGCCGCCCATGGCGGCGTAGAGATCGGCCAGCGCCCCGGCGCAGTAGACGAGCCGCGGGCCCCGCTCCACCACCACGTCGGGATTGCCGCACAGCATGAACAGGCGGCGGGCGAGCATGGTCTCGAGCCGGTCGCGATAGTCGTCCGGCGTCTCCACGTCGTCGTCCTCGAGCCCGGTGCACACGACATAGTCGGCGCTCTCCAGCGGCGCAAAACGCATATTGAGCCCGCTAAACACCGAGCGGTCGCGCTCGGGGCCGAGATGGTAGAGGCTCTGGCCGCGGCGCGCCTCGATCCCGCTGCGGGTCACGTCGCCGGAGGAGACGATGGCGTCGTAGGTCTCCGGCGGCACGTGCAGGCGGCCGAGCTGACGGGCCACTTGCTCGCTCGGGCGCGGCGAATTGGTGATGAGCACGACCGTGCCGCCCCTCGCGCGCATGCGCATGAGCGCGTCGCAGGACTGCGGGAAGGCCTCCAGCCCGTTATGCACCACGCCCCAGACGTCGCACAGCAACAGGTCGTAGTCGGGCGCGAGCGCGGAAAAATGCTGGATCAAGGGCGGCAAAGGCGCGGTCATGGGCACGGCGTCTACCGCAACGCCCCGAACATGGAAAGGGAGCAGCCCGATCAGCCGCCGCCGGCGGCCGCAAGCGGGGCCGGCTCGTCACCCGCCTTCGCCGCGCCGGAGCCGGTCTGCAGGGCCTCGGCGCGCACCGGACGCGGCGGCGAGAACAGGAAGCCCTGGCCGAAGCGCACATCATAGTCGAGCAGATCGAGCACCATGGTCTCGCTCTCGATGCGCTCGGCGATCAGGTCGATCCCTGAACGCGCCAGCAAGTCGGCGAGGTCGGCGGGATGGATGTCGCTCTGCGCATTGCTGCGATTGAGCAGCAGCTTGGCCGGCACCTTCAGGAAGCGGAACGCGTGGTCGGCCAAGTCCTTCGGCTCGATGCGCAGGTCGCCGACGTGATCCATGGAGAAGCGGAAGCCGCGCTCGGCGAGCGCCGCCAGCCCTTCATGCTCGATCGGACCGAACGAGCGGTAGGCGTCTTGCGCGAACTCGAAGGTCAGGGTGCCGGCGATCGCCCGGTTGGCGTCCATGAAATCTAGGAACTGCTTGAAATAGGACGGGTCGGTCAGCGTCGCCGCGTTGATATTGCAGAATACGCCGACATCGCGGCTTTTCAGTTGCAGGCGGCGTGTCACCTGCACGCAGCGGAACACCAGGAGATTGTCGATCCTCGGCATCAGGCCGACATTCTCGGCCAGCTCGATGAAGTCGCTGGCCGGAATGACGTCGCCGTCCTCGGTGCGCAGCCGCGACGCCGCCTCGTAATAGCGCACCTTGCGCTGCGGCAGGGTGACGATCGGCTGCAGATAGAGATCGATGCGGTCGTCGTCGATCGCCTTGCCGATCTGCGCTGCGATCTCGTCTCGGGAAAGGCCCCGGAAGCGGCGGGCGCCACTCACCGCGTCGCTCTCGCTCAGATTGAGCGCGCCTTCGGCCGCCGGCTGCGGACCCGGTTTGGCGAGCTCGGGCCCGGCTGGGACGTCGACGACGCCCTGGTTCTGCAAGGCGGTGGCGCGGGCGGCCACGGTCTCGGCCACCTGCCGCACCAGCGTGCCGAGCTCGCCGATCTCGGCGCTAAGCGGCTCGACCGCGTCCTGCGCGCGCGCGACCGCCTTGTCGACCCTAGTCTCCATGGCGTTGACACGGCGGCCCATTTCAGCGACCTGGCGGGCGAGGTCGGCGGTGCCGCGGGAAAGATCGGCGATCTGGTCGCCGACGGTGCGGCGGTCGGCCAGGCGGGCACTGATCGCGTTGTAGAGCGCCATGCCAACCAGGGCGGCGAGCGCGATCAGCCCAGCCGTGCGGATATCCATCTGGAAGCCGAGATAGAGCACGGCGCCGAGCGAGCCGGCGATGAGCACCATGCAGATTCCGATGAAAATGGCGCCGAGACGAACCATCGCGCTATTCCTGGGCGGTCCTCGCCGGGCGGGCTTCCGATTCGCGCCGCCGCGCCCCAATGTTCCCGACCGTGCGGGTCCGCGCAACCTCGAACTCCTGCTATGGTAACGGTAAATCGCCCGCCGAGTTACGGCAAAAGCCCCAACCCCATGGAACCCGGAGCCTCCGCCCTATCGGATTCCCGCGCCTCCACCCTGCTGGAGCGCATCGCAGCCTATCCGGGCCATGCCTTTACTGCCTTTCTGGCCCTGCATGCCGCGGTCTGGACCCTGCTCCCGACGCTTATCTACCCCAACCTGCCGCTCGACCTGATCGAGGCGCTGATGTACGGGCGGGAATGGCAGCTCGGCTATGACAAGCTGCCGCCGCTGCCCTGGTGGCTGGTGCAGATCGCCTACCGGCTGGTGGGGCACGATTTCGCCTACTACCTGCTGGCCGAAATCTCGGTCTGCGCCGCCTTCGTGCTGATCTATGCGGCGGCGCGGCGTCTGGTCGGCAGCATCGGCGCGCTGGTCTCGGTGCTGATCATCGACGGCCTGCACTACCTCAATTACACCGCCGCCAAGTTCAACCACGACGTCATCCAGCTGCCGTTCTGGGCGCTGGCCGCCTTTTCTTATCACCGGGCGCTACGCGAACGCCGCAACGCCGACTGGCTGCTGCTCGGCCTCGCCCTGGGCCTGTCGCTGTGGGCGAAATATTTCGTGGTGGTGCTGGCCGCGCCCATGGTGCTGTTCGCGCTGGTCGACCGCGACGCCCGCAAGGTGCTGGCAACGCGCGGGCCCTATATCGCAATCGCGGTGGCTCTCGTCACCGTGGCGCCGCACGTGGTGTGGCTGATCAAGACCGACTTTCTGCCGCTGGCCTACGCCGAGCACCGCGCCGTGCTGCCGCGCGGCTGGTACGACCACATTTGGCACCCCTTCTTGTTCGCCGTCAGCCAATTGTTCTTTCTGATCCCCTCGCTGATCATTGCCGGGCCGCTGTTCTGGCCGCGGCGCAGCGCCGGCGAGCCGGCCGCCGCGGGACAAGCGGACGATTTCGATTTGCGCATCGTCACCTGGCTTGCCTTCGGACCGTTCGCGACCGTCATCGCCATGGGCGTGGTGAGCGGGCGCGGCGCCGTCGCCATGTGGGGCTATCCGCTCTGGCTGTTTTTCGGACTCTGGCTGGTGCTCATGGCGCGCCGCCTGCTGGCCGACCTCAGGCTAGCGCGCATCCTGACCACCTGGGCAATCGTGTTCGCTTGCCTAAGCGCCGCCTTCTACATCAATTACGATGTGCTGCCGCGCTTCGATCACCGCTACCGCGCGGTGTTCTTCCCCGGCGGCAGCCTCGGCCGCGAGATCACGCAGCGCTACCACGCGATCACAAACAAGAAACTGGATTACGTGATCGGCACCATGTGGGACGGCGGTAACCTGGCGCATTACTCTCCCGATCAGCCGCAGGTGCTGGTCGACGGCAAGCCCAAGCGGGCGCCGTGGATCAGCCTGACCGATCTGAAGCGGCAGGGCGGCGTGGTGGTGTGGACGGTCGGAAACCTGCACCGGCTGCCGAAACAGTACCGGGATATCGCCACGGGCGCGGTGGTGCAGAAGCCGCTGCTGCTGCACGACCGGCGCGGCCGTTCGAACGTCTATGTCGGCTGGGCGATCCTGAAAGGACAGCCCTGAAGCCGGCTCACGCCGCGTCGCGATCCGGCATGACCGTCTCGTCTGCCGCCGGCGCGGCAAGACCCATGGCGTTCAGCAGGTTTTCGACCTCGATCCGCGCGGTGAGATGCGACATGGTCGGGCGGGTGCCGAGCATGGCCTTGTCGAGATCGTCGACGGCGGTCAGCCCGCGCGGATAGAACTCGCGGAAGATCACCCGCTCGGCCAGGCCGTCGACACAGCGGAAATTCAGCCGGCGCGAAAGCTCCTCCAGCCCCTCGCCCATCAGACGCTTGTTGCGCGAGCGGATCGCCGTGAGCCGGTTGCGCAGCACGATCCAGTCCGTCTCGGCCTGGCCGAGCAGCCGGCGCTGGCCGCGCGCCTCTCCCACCAGATCGGCGTAGGGACCGCTGCCGGTGACGGCGAAGCTCGCCGGGTCCACCCGGCCCAGCAGGTCGAAATCGACGAAGCTGTCGTTGAGTGGCGTCACCAGGATATCGGCCATGGCAAGGGCCAAGCGCATCTGGTCGCTGTCGTGGCCGGCGCTGTCGATGACGATGAATTCGTTGCGTTCGAACAGGGCCCCGACCGCATCGCTGAGCGCCTCTGGCCGCGAGGGCCGGTCTTCCGTCGGCTTCTCGACACAAATATGATCGGGAATTTCGAAATTGCGTCCCAGCTTGCCCCCCCAGGCGCGCCGGTTTTCGATATAGGTGGTGAATGTCCTCTGCCGCGGGTCGAGATCGATGGTGCCGACGCGCTGGCCCTGCTTGAGCAGTGCGACGGCGATGTTCATCGCCACCGTGGATTTGCCCGATCCACCCTTTTCGTTGCCGACGACGATCACGCGCGTTCGCACTGTCTCATCAATGGTCATGAAGCCCCTCGCTGCTATTTCGTTGATATCTCACTCCGGCTACTTGTGTTTGGGATGGGACACTTAGCGTTGATTCGATTCGCCACCGCAAGCGGCGAATGCACGCCGCGGCAAAAAAGCAACGGCCTGTTGCTTCGATGCGCCTGGCAAAGCCGGAACGCGCTATTTTACCGCCGTGCCTGAATCTCGTCCTCGATGATGGCGCCGTCGCTCAGCTTGATCTCGCGGTGCATGCGGTCGGCCAGCGCGGCGTCATGGGTCACTGCGATCACGGTCTTGCCGCGGGTTTCCACCACGTCACGCAGCACCTCGAACACCTGCTCGCTGGAGTGCGAATCGAGCGAGCCGGTGGGCTCGTCGGCCAGAATGACCGCCGG
>JARRNI010000324.1:0-7108 GCA_037385125.1 Pseudolabrys sp. | reverse complement strand
GCAGGCGGCAAGACCGGGCGGGCGGTCGTCGCGGCCCTCGCCGGGCGTGGCGAGGGGGTGCATGCATTCGTCCACCGGGAAGCGCTCGTCGCGCCGATGCGCGCGCTGGGCCCACGCGTAAGCGTGGGCTCGCTCGACAATATCAAGGCGATCGCGGAGGCGGCGCAAGGGGCGAAGGCTCTCTATCACATCTGTCCGAACGTCAGCCCGTCCGAGGTGACCTTCGCCCGCGCGGTCATCGCCGGCATCGAGCGCGCCGGCTTGCGGCGTTTCGTGTTCCATTCGGTGCTGCACCCGCAAATCCAGGCCATGCCGCACCATTGGAAGAAGATGCGGGCCGAGGAAATCCTGTTCGCGAGCGGCCTCGACGTCACGGTGCTGCAGCCGACCGCCTACATGCAGAACATGCTGGCGACTTGGCCGACCATCATGCGTGAAGGCGTCTATCGAGTCCCCTACCCGGCCGAAACCCGCATCAGCCTAGTCGATCTCGAGGACGTCGCGGAGGCTGCCGTCCGCGTCTTGACCGAAGCGTCGCATATCGGCGCGACCTACGAGCTGGTCGGAACACCGCCCTATTCGCAAACCGAAGCGGTCGAAATTCTCGCGGCCGCGCTCGGCCTCCCGGTGCGCGCCGAAACGGAAACAATCGAGGCCTGGGCCGCACGCGCCCGCGCCGCCGGCATGGGCGACTATCAGCGCGAGACGCTCGCTGCGATGTTCCGCTATTACGCCCGGCACGGCTTGGTCGGAAACATCAACACGCTGCGCTGGCTGCTCGGTCGGGAACCGACCAGCCTCAACGTTTTTGCCAAGCGCGCCGCCGCTCAAGCGTGAGGCGGCCAGCCGATCGGGTGCATGCGCTGGATCAGCTTGGCGAGCGATAGAATGCGCGGCTCCTCGAAACGCGTGCCGACGATCTGCATGCCGACGGGAAGCCCGTCGCCGGTCTTGCCGGCCGGAACGCTGCCCGCCGGCAAGCTCATCAAGGTGATCAGGAACGAACCGGCGATCCAATCGGTGTAGTTTTCGAGCTTCCTGCCGTTGATTTCGGTCGGGAAGTTCTGCTCGACCGGAAACTGCTTTACCGGCGATGCCGGCGTCAGCAACAGATCGAAGCGCTCGAACAGATCGCGGAAGCGCAGAAACAATCTCTGGCGCACATGCTCGGCCGCCGCTAAATCGAGCGGTGTCAGCTTCATGCCGGATTTCACATTGCCTTTCAGGTTGGCACCCAATTCTTCCAGCCGCTCGAGATTGGTGTATTGCTGGCCAACCATCCAGAAGCCGCGCCAGGTCTGGTAGGGGTCAATGCCTTCGGACGCGTCGAAGGCGATTTCTTCCACGCTGGCCCCGGCATCGCGGAGCGACCGCGCGGTGGCGCGGCAGATCGAATCGATCTCGCTGTCGACGCCGATATTGGCGATGTCCGACGCATAGGCGACCCGCAGACCCTTGGCATCGTTGCACGCTTCGACCTCGGCGAACACGCTCTGCCACGGCGGCGCCACTGAAATCGGCGAAATGCGGCTGAAGCCTGTGAGGGCGTCGAGCCCACGTGCAACGTCTTCGGCGGTACGTCCGAGCGCACCGTGCAACTGCCCGGGGTCCCAGGCCAACGGCATCGGATAATTCGGCGTAAGGCCGGGCGTCGGCCGGATGCCGACAATGCCGCAGAACGCCGCGGGCATCCGGATCGAGCAGCCGAAATCGGTACCTTGCGCGAGCGGCAGCATGCCGGCCGCAACCGCCGCCGCCGAACCGCCCGACGAGCCGGACGGGCTCAGATCCGGATTCCAGGGGTTGCGGGTGGCGCCGAACACCGGGTTTACCGTATTGGCGCCGGCGGCGAATTCCGGCGTGTTGGTCTTGGCGAGCACGATGGCACCGGCAGCTTTAGCCGCCGCACCGCCTCGGCGTCCTCTTCCGGCACATGGTCCTTGAACAAAGGCGAGCCGTAGGTGGTACGGATGCCGGCGGTCGGGGTGATGTCCTTGATACCGACCGGCAGGCCGTGCAGCGGGCCGGTCGGTTCGCCGCGCATCACCGCATCCTCGGCGGCGCGCGCGGCCTGCCGCGCCTGGTCCGCGGCCAGCGTGACGACGGCATTGAGCGTCGGATTGAGCCGCTCAATCGCCGCCAGATGGGCGTCGAGCACCTCCAGCGGGCTCACTGCGCGCGACCTTATAAGCGCGACCAGCTGCCCGGCGGTTTTGCGCGTGAGGGTTTCGTCCGGCATTAAAATGAATCGCTATTTACCCGACCAATGGACGAAGCGCCGCTCGATTACGATGAACAGGAGATTGAGTCCATAGCCGAGTGCGCCGGCGGCGAAGATCGCCGCGTACATGCGCGGCATGTCGAACAATTGCTGCGCATCGAAAACGCTGTGGCCGAGCCCGTCCTGGGAGCCGATGAACATCTCGGCCACGATGATAATAACGAGCGCCAACGAGACGCCGTTGCGCAGGCCGACGAAGGTCTGCGGCAGCGACTCGAGCAGCATGACGTCAAACAGAACGCGCAAGCGGGAGGCGCCCATTACCTTCGCGGCCAGCAATCTTGTCTTGCGCGCGTTTATGACGCCGTAGGCGACGTTGAACAGAATGACGAGCATGGCGCCGAAAGCGGCAACCGCGATCTTGGTCTCGTCGCCTACTCCGAACAGGACCAGAAACAGCGGAAACATAGCGGAGGCCGGCGTCGAGCGAAAAAAGTCAATCACGAATTCGAGCGAGCGGTACACTTTTTCCGAGGAGCCAAGCACGATGCCAAGCGGAATAGCGATCACCGCGGCAATCGCAGTCGAAACCGCCGTTCGATAGACCGTCTTGACGAAATCGAAGCCGAGCGCGCCATCATCCATTCCCTTCCACAGTGCGCCGAAAGTCTGCTCCGGCGACGGCAGCAGCACCGGGTCGACCCACTTGTTCCACGCCGTCAACCACCACAGCGCGGCCAGGCCGGCAATGCCGATGACCGGGAGGAAGCCGTCGAGTTTCCCGGCTTTCATGACCGGCGCACCTCGCGCTGGAATACTTCGAGGCAATGCGCCTTGGTTCGCACGAAATCCGGCTCGGAGAGCGTGGCGTCGGTGCGCGGCCGTGCGGCCGTGACGGGCGTGAAATCGGCGACCCGCGCCGGATGGCGCGACAGCAAGAGCACGCGGTCGGCAAGATAGACCGCCTCTTCCAGGTCGTGCGACACCAGCACCATGGTGGTGCCGCTTTCCATGAAGATGCGCTGGAGCTGCCCGCGCATGAACAGCGTCATCTCGTAGTCGAGCGCCGAGAACGGCTCGTCGAGGAACAATATCTCCGGCTCCACGATCAGCGCGCGCATGATCGAGACAAGCTGCTGCTGGCCGCCGGACATCTGATAGGGATAGAGATTTAGGTCGAGCTTGATACCGAGATGCTCGACCAGCCTTTCCGTGCGGGCGCGCCGCTCTGCGGGCGGCACTTTCATGATCTTCAACGGATAGGCGATGTTGTCGAAGGCCCGCAGCCAGGGGAACAGCGCCTCCCGGTAATTCTGGAACACGTAGCCGAAACTGATCTGATCGAGACGCCTGCCGTCGAACAGGATTTCGCCGGCGTCGGCCGGAATGAGGCCGGCAATCATGTTAATGAGCGTGCTCTTACCGCAGCCGTTAGGGCCGAACACCGAGATCAGCTCGCCGCGCGGAATGTCGAGATCGAAGTTCTCATAGACCGAAACCTGATCGAAGCGCTGGGAGAGGCCGCGGATGGTGACGTGCGGACGCCTGGCAGCTCCATTCGCTCCAGGCGAGCGGGAGGCGGACATATCATTCAGCAAAACGGCTGTCATGCGCCCCTGCCCGCTACCCTCGCCCTTTCAGCGTGAGGGAGAAATGTGCCGCAGGGGCTGAGCGAACCGAAGCCCGGCGCGCGCGACGCTTGTCTTTTCCTCTCGCTGCAAGGGGGAGGAACAAGGTGGAGAGCGGCCTGCTCGCTGCGCCGGGCGATACTCAAACGAAGGCTCCGCCCTAAAAGGACTTCAGATACTTCTTGACGTCGACCTTCTTCGGAACGACGCCAATTTCGTTGCCGAAGTCGGCGAACGTCTGCAGCCAGCCGAGTTCTTTCGGGCTCAGGTCTTTGGTCATCGTATAGTAGAGCCGCGGCACGACATCGACAAGGTTGGCCGGCGTCAGGGTATTCTTGGCGAGATGCTTCTGTGCGGCCTCGGGATTGGTCCTGATGTAGTCGGCGGCCATCGACCACCCCTCCGCGAAGCGCTTGGCGACGTCCGGGCGCTTGTCGATGAAGTCGGTGCTGAGCGCGCAACCGGCCGCGAAAGCCTTCGCCATCGGATCGCCGAGGACGTATTTGGCAATGACGCCGGCCTCGACGGTCTTGGCAACCTTGAGCTGGTGCATGATGGTGGCGGCCGGCTCCAGTGTATAGCCACCATCGAAGACACCGGATTTCATGGCGTTGACGTGCTGACCCATGCCGAGCTGGTCAATGGTGTAGTCGCCCGGCTTGAGACCGACTTTGGCGAGGATGCCCTTGGCGGCGTCGATATTGGCCGGCCCCGGCGCCGACATCAGCTTGAGGCCCTTGAAGTCCTTGAGCGATTTCACCTTGTCGGCAAGGCCCTCGCGCACCACGAACTGCTCCATGACGTATTTCTTGTTCTGGCCGTGCAGGGCGATGTACATGGCGACGCCCGGCTTCTTGACGTCGGCGTTGAGCCCTTCCAGCGTCACCAGCACCGAAGCGACCTCGATCTGCTTGGTCATCAGCGCCGCCACGTTGGGCGGCCCGCCCATCAGCTTGATGGTTTGCGGATCGATGCCGGCTTTCTTGAAAAAGCCGAGATCGATCGCCACGAAATAAGGCAGCGACGACGAGACCGGGAACACCCCGACATTGACCTTGTCGACTGCGGCTTTCGCCCGCCGCATGGGGAGGCCGGCGAGGCCGGCAGTCGCCAGCGCTCCGGTTAGCAGCTTCCGCCGTGTGGTTCTGAGTTCCGTCATCTTGATACCCCCGTTGTTGCAGGACACTTCGCTTCACAGAGTCCGGAACCGGCTTTCCGGTCAGATTTCGCGTGCTTGCAAGCAAGCCCTGTGCCGAAACGCGGGCTTTCATTCTCCCGCATCGATGATCGCGATGCAGGGGCCACCTCCCTGCGGCCCCTGATGCATGGCGTCGACTGAAACGAACACCGCCGGATCGCCGATAGCCGCAGCGGCGACGCCGCCCACGGCCGCCTTGGCGTGGCGGTGCCAAGGCACGTCGGAATCGTCGAGCATGATCTGCCGCCGCCCGCGCAACTGGCCGGTGCGGTCGGCCTCGCATTTCATGAAGCAGTTGACCAGCCTACCGCCGAGATCTTCGGCGCGGGGCCGCGCCGGCAGATCGAGACCGGCGCTGCGGGTTTCTCCGAGCGCGACCGCGATGCCCAGCGCGGTGGTGCCGTTCGACACACCCATGGAATCGTGCACCTCGCAGGCGACGTGCTGGCCGCGCCGCTCCGCATCGCGCACGGATTCGATGGTGAGCAGCGGCGTCTTGGTCTGCACGTAGTGCACGTCCTTGACGTCGTCTATGCCGGCATTCTTCATCGCCGCCTTCACCGCCGCCGCCACCTTCTCCACCATCGCAGGACGGCCGATGTCCTCAGGTAGAAGTTCGGCGCTCATGGCGGTGCCGATGGCGAGACGCGCCTTCGCCGCGGGGCCGATCTTGTCGTTGCGCGCGAACACCGTCGCATGCGGGGTGATGACGCCATCGCATCCGCCCGACCACACCATCGGAATCGCTCCAATCTCGGCTTCGCTGCGGCTGCCATGCTCGGCGAGCACGCGGCGAAAGGCTTGATCGGCGAGAATACGGGTGAAATCGTTGACGCCGCCATTGCCCTCGGTCTTGCCGACGACGGCGATGACCTGATCGGCCGTGAACTGGCCGGCCTTGATCCGTTCCTCAACGCCGCTCGCGTCCTGTACGGTCTTCAGCTCGATTTTCGCGACTTCGATGGCCATGCTCGGTTCCCGGTTCTATTTCAGGCGCGGTTCGCACTCGCCGCGCAGCATTTTCTCATAGCCCTCGCCGCGGTCGATCATCGGCGGCGGCGACGTCCGCGCGGCACGCAACGCGGCACGCCGCTGCACGGTCGCCGCTTCGTCAATTTTACAGCCGTCGGCTTCTTCGACCAGCACGACCCCGTAATCGTCGGCGGCGCTTTGCGCGGACACACGACCGTCGATTACGTCCTGCGCCACCCGCTCGGGTTCCCGCTCCAAAGGATCGCCCCAACCGCCGCCGCCGGTGGTGACCACGCGCACCAGCTGGCCCTTCAAGACCGGCTCGCCGTCGACCAGCCCGCCGAGCTGGCGCGCCTCACCCTCCAGGTCGACGGTGACGCAGAACGGCTGTCCGGCCTTGCCGCCGTTGAGCCCATAACAGCCGAGCCGCACCCGGTCGGCCGTGACGATGGTGCGGCAATCGACCAGGGCGCGATAGTGCTTCTCGTAGCCGAGACCGCCGCGCCGCTTGCCGGCGCCGCCGGAGTCCGTGCGCAGCGCCAGCTTCTCCACCAGCAGCGGAAAGCGCGTCTCGGTGAACTCGGCCGGCTGGTTGCGCGAGTCCGGCACGATATGGATGGCATCGTTGCCGTCGGCGTAATAGCGCCCGCCCGAACCGCCCCCCAGCACCTCGCGCGACAGGAAGGGCTTGCCGTTCAGGTCGTTGCCAAAGAAGCCGGTGTAGCGGATGGTCTCCTGATCGGCGGGCATGCGGCCGTCCACCGCCTGCGCCACCACGCCCGCCAGCAGACCGAGGCAGCGCAGCAAAACGAAGGAGCGCGCATTGGTCGCCGCCGGCCATTCCGGCGTGATCAGCGTGCCTTTGGGCGGAAAGACGACGTCGAAGACTTCGCACACGCCCTCGTTGACGTGGATCTCGGCGGCGCGCTCCGGCGTGTCCGCGAGATTGCGCAGGATCGGCGCGATCCATTTGACCAGGAAGGCGCCGTCCGCATAGTCCGCCGGCCAGTTGATCGGCCCGCTCGACTGCGGATCGGTGCCGCTGAAGTCGAGCGTGATGTGCCCGCCCCTCTTGATCATCTTGAGTGC
>JARRNI010000323.1:0-5671 GCA_037385125.1 Pseudolabrys sp. | reverse complement strand
ATCGTGGGAGCCGGGCCGGCCGGCCTGATGCTCTCGCATCTGCTCCATCTTGCCGGCATCGATTCCATCATCGTCGAGAACCGCAGCCGCGAATATTGCGAGAACCGCGTGCGCGCCGGCCTGATGGAGAACTGGGTAGCCGAGATGCTGGTCAATACCGGCGTGGGCGCGCGGCTTCAGCGCGAGGCCATGGTGCATGACGGCATCTTCCTCGGCTTCAACGGCGAGGCGCACAAGCTCGACTTCACCAAGCTGGTCGACAAGCACGTCTATATCTACGACCAGAAGGAAGTCGTGACCGACCTGATCGCGCATCGGCTGGAGCAGGGCGGGCAGATCCTGTTCGAGGTCGAAGACACTAGCGTGCACGATTTCTCCAGCGAGCGGCCGAAGATCCGTTTCAAGCACGAAGGAAAGGCGCAGGAGATCGAATGCGATTTCATTGCCGGCTGCGACGGTTTCCATGGCGTGTGCCGGCCGAGCCTGCCTGAGAGCACGTGGACCGGCTACGACCGCGTCTATCCTTATGCCTGGCTCGGCATCCTGTCGGAATCGCCGCCGCCCGAGAAGGAGCTGATCTATTCCTATCACGAGCGCGGTTTCGCGCTGTTCTCCATGCGTGGACCACAGCTTTCGCGGCTCTATCTCCAGGTCGAGCCGGACGAGGACATCAACGAGTGGCCGGACGCGCGCATCTGGGAGGAACTCACCGCCCGGCTCGGCGGCGTGCGGCCTCTGCCGCAGGGCAAGATATTGCAGAAGGGCGTGACGCCCATGCGCAGCTATGTGACGGAGCCAATGCAGCACGGCCGGCTCTTTCTCGCCGGCGACTCCGCGCACATCGTGCCGCCCACCGGCGCCAAGGGCATGAACCTCGCCATGGCGGACGTGGTCTATCTTTCGCGCGCGCTGGAGCGCTTCTTCGGCAAGAACGACAATGACGGGCTCGAACGCTATTCGGCCACCTGCCTGAACCGGGTGTGGAAGGGCCAGCGCTTCTCCTGGTGGATGACGCAGATGCTGCACCGGCAGCGCGGCGGCGAATACGCAGCGTTCGACATGAAGCGGCAGCTTGCGGAGCTCGACTACGTGGCGTCCTCGCATGCGGCCTCGGTGTCGCTGGCGGAAAACTACGCGGGGCTGCCGATCGGCTAGGGCCTCGTGCGCCGGATGCGGCGCAGCACGCCGCCGGTATATTTCGTCACGCATCTCAATCCCTCAGCACCCCGCGCAAAGGCCGGTGCAGCAGTGCGACTGCCATGCCCGCAGCCGCCGCGATGATCGCCAGCATCAAAAAGAAGCTTTCCTTCCTCATGCTCGACCAGTAGGTGCCAAGAAAGCCGGCGAGGAAATTGCCGATGAAGCTGCTGGCGAGCCACACGCCCATCATCATCGACAAGAGCCGCGCCGGCGCCACCTTGGTCACTAGCGAGAGGCTCGTCGGGGAGAGGTAGAGCTCGCCCACGGTGATGGTGAGGAAGAACGCGAACAGCCAGAGCCAGCTCGCTTGCGCGTGATCCTTTCCGCTGCCGGCCGCATGCGCCGCTCCCAGCATCATCAGCCAGGAAGCCGCGTTGAGAAACAGGCCGATCGACATTTTCATCACGGTGGAAGGCTCGGCCGCGCCCTGCCGGCGCCAGAGCGCGACGATGAACGGCGTGAAGGCGAAGATCATGAACGGATTGAAGGCCTGAAACCAGGTGACCGGGATCTCGAAGCCGCCGATCAGGTGGCGGTCGGTGTACTGGCTCGCCCACAGCACGATGGTGTTGCCCTGCTGCTCGTAGGTCGCCCAGAACAGGCTGATCGGGAGCATGAGTGCGATCAGCGCGCCGATCGCCTGCCATTCGCTGCGGGCAAGCGGGGCGGCGGTGGGCGCGCGCCGGGTGAAGGCGTCCTGTGGCAGCGTCGGCGTCGCGATCAGATAGATGATGAGGCCGGTGGTCATGCCGACACCGGCGGCGGCAAAACCGTAGTGCCAGCCGACTTCCTCGCCCAGCGTGCCGCAGACCAGCGGCGAGAAGAACGCGCCGAGATTGATGCCGACATAGAAGATGGAGAAGGCGCGGTCGCGCCGGCGGTCGCCCGACGGATAGAGGCTGCCGACCTGCGTCGAGATGTTGGGCTTGAAGCAGCCGCTGCCGAGGATGAGCAACAGCAGCGCGAACAGGAACAGATGCTCGAAGGCCATCATGAAATGGCCCGCCGCCATGAGGCTCGCGCCCAGGATCACGGTGCGGCGCTGGCCGATGAGACGGTCGGCCAGCAGCCCGCCGAAGATCGGCGTGAGGTAGACTAGCCCGGTATAGAAGCCGTAAATCTGCGAGGCGAGCGGCTGAATGCTCAAGGGGCCGAACACCGCTTCCAGCGCGCCCTTGAGCGGGGCCAGCCCGACCACGTGGCCCGCCTGCGCCGGCTTGAGCAGGTATTCCACCATGTAGAGCACGAGCAACGCGCGCATGCCGTAATAGGAGAAGCGCTCCCACATCTCGGTGGCGAACAGGAAGCTCAGGCCCGGCGGATGACCGAACAACTCACCGCGCGGGCGCGGCCGGTGGGTGGGGGTGGCGGAAGTTGCGGTCATGCTGGCAGGGAGCGCTCGCGGCTGTCTTTGCGTAGACGATACCACATCAGGAATCCTACGGATTGCCGGGGCACCGCATGCTGTTATGGTGTCTCACCAAAGCGTGGAGTGTTTGCGTGATGCGGATAGTGGCGGTTTTCTTAAGCGCGGCGGTGAGCTTGTCGACAACCGCCGGCGCCACCGTCGCTCCGCCGTCCGAGCAGGTGTTCCAGGAACTCGGCCTGTTCGGCACCTGGGCGAGCGACTGCTCCGCCAAGCCCGCTCCCGACAACCCCTACGTCAAGATCAGCCAGCCGGCGCCGGGTATCATCCTGGAGGACAACGACCTCGGGCCCGACAACGAGGTCAACCGCTACAGCGTGCTGTCGGCCCACAAGCTGTCGGGCGGCAAGGTGGCGGTGCAGGTGATCTTCCAGCCCGGCAAGGAGAACGAGCAGCGGCAGACGCTGATCTGGGCGGTGCACGATGGCACGCTACGCACGTTGTTCAACCAGCCCAAGGACGGCCCGGTGCGCGTGAAGAATGGTGTCGCGGTGGGCTACGGCATCGCGACGCCTGTGCTCAAGAAGTGCAAGTAGAATCCTGCGGCGCAGGTCTGCGCGCGGCTGTCGTTGTCCGCACCCGCCCGCGCGCCGGAAGACGCTCCGAGAGCGGGGCTGAGCGAACGAGGCCCATCGAAAAACTTTTCGGCTTCTTGCGGCTTTGATCCTGCTCCTCGCTGGGAGCCATGCACGACCATCAAATTGCCATTCGGCAACCATATTGCACTGCACAAGTTGCTTGCTGCGATGCAAATATGTGCTAGGTTTCGTTGACAAATCGGAACCTAAGAAGCTTGATTCATGAGCAAAAACAAGGGCAAGGTCTGGCACACCAAATACGGTGCGCGGCGCGTCCGGCATGAGGCGCCCACGCTGCAGGAGGCGATCGTGGCCGCCCAGGGGCTGTCCGATGAGCTGGACGCGCAGGCCGACATTGCCGCCTCGCTGATCGGGGTGCCGCGCGATCGGGTGCGCGCCGAGCTGCTCAAAAATGCCTCGCCGCGCAGAGCCGCCACAAAGTCGGTCGCCTTCGTGGGCTCCGCCAAGGCGCCGCGCTCGGTTGTGATCGAGCGCAAGCCGGCCCGCCGGGTCGTGAACGGGCGGTGAGGGGCTTAGCCGGGTTTTTGTCGTGAATGTTCTGTAGAGCGGCTTGTCCGCCGAAGCGCGTAGCGCGAAGGTGGAACCGAAGCCCACCGAAAATCTCTCAAAGGTTTGCGAGTCTGTTAGCGGGCACGGCGCTAGCGCGCCTTTGCCTGCCTTACCGCGCCGTCACCGGCGTCTATACATCCAGCATTTCCTCGTCGGCGAATTCCGCGTGCTCCTGAATGAACGCGAAGCGCGTTTCCGCCCGCGTGCCCATGAGCTGCTCCACCGCCTTGGCGGCGGGCTTGCGCTCCTTCTCCACCAGCACTACGCGCAGCAGCGTGCGCTTGCCCGGGTCCATGGTGGTTTCCTTGAGCTGCGCGGCCATCATCTCGCCCAGCCCCTTGAAGCGCGAGACCTCTACTTTGGCGTTGGCGTGGAATTCCTTCTTCAGCAACTCGTCGCGATGCTTGTCGTTGCGCGCATAGACGATCTTGCCGCCGTGGCTCAGGCGATAGAGCGGCGGTACCGCCAGATAAAGCCGGCCGTCCTCGATCAGCTTCGGCATGGTGCGGAAGAAGAAGGTGATCAGCAGCGAAGCGATATGCGCGCCGTCGACGTCGGCGTCGGTCATGATAATGACCTTCTCGTAGCGCAGATCTTTCTCGTGATAGTGCACGCCGGTGCCGACGCCGAGCGCCTGGATGAGGTCGGCAAGCTGGGCGTTCTGCGCCAGCTTATCCTTACCCGCCGATGCCACGTTCAAGATCTTGCCGCGCAACGGCAGCACCGCCTGGCTGCGGCGGTCGCGCGCCTGCTTGGCGGAGCCGCCGGCCGAATCGCCCTCGACGATGAAAATCTCCGAGCCGTCGGCGGCCGAGGAGGTGCAGTCGGCGAGCTTGCCGGGTAGGCGCAATTTGCGCACCGCGGTCTTGCGCGCGATGTCCTTTTCCTGCCGGCGGCGGATGCGCTCTTCCGCGCGCTCGACCACGAAGTCCAAGAGCTTGTTGGCCTGGGTCGGATTGGCGGCCAGCCAATGGTCGAAGGGATCGCGGATCGCCTGCTCGACGATGCGCTGCGCCTCGGCAGTGGCGAGGCGGTCCTTGGTCTGGCCCTGGAATTCCGGCTCGCGTACGAACACCGACAGCATGCAGGCGGCGCCCGCCATGATGTCGTCCGAGGTGACGGGGCCGGCACGCTTTTCCTGATTGACGCGGGCGGCGTGGTCCTTCAGCCCGCGCAGCAGTGCAGTACGCAAGCCCGACTCGTGGGTGCCGCCGTCGGGGGTGGGGATGGTGTTGCAGTAGGAGTTGAGGAAGCCGTCGATGTCGGCGGTCCAGGCGATCGCCCATTGCACGGCGCCGTGCGCGCCCACCTTGCCGGAGGAGTTGGTGAAGATGTCGGGATGTACCAGCGTCGCGCCCCTGAGCTGTTCGGCGAGATAGTCGCGCAGGCCGTGCTCGAAATGGAACGTGGCCTTCTCCGGCACGTCCTCGACGCCCTTGAGCAGTTCGCCCGCGCAGCGCCAGCGGATTTCGACGCCGCCGAACAGATAGGCCTTGGAGCGCGTCATCTTGAAAATGCGCTCGGGCTTGAAACCGGCCTTCCCCCCGAAAATCTGCGCATCCGGCTTGAAGCGGATCTTGGTGCCGCGCTTGTTGGGGGCGCGGCCGAGCTTCTGCAGCTTGCTCTTCGGCTTGCCGCGCTCGAACACCATGCGGTAGTGGGTCTGCTCGCGCCAGACGTCGACTTCCAGCCGCTCGGCCAGCGCGTTCGCCACCGAGACGCCGACGCCGTGCAGGCCTCCGCTCGTCTCGTAGACCTTGGAGTCGAACTTGCCGCCGGCGTGCAGCGTGCACATGATCACTTCCAGCGCCGACTTGTTCTTGAACTTGGGATGCGCATCGACCGGGATGCCGCGGCCGTTGTCGGTGACGCTGACGAAGCCGTCGGCCTCCAATTC
>JARRNI010000322.1:0-6904 GCA_037385125.1 Pseudolabrys sp. | reverse complement strand
CGCCCACCATCATCTTCGCCATCGCATCCGGCGTAAGGCCCGCGACCGGACCGCCGCCGACCAGCTTGCCCCGGCGCAGTACCGACACCTCGTCGGCGAAGGCCATGACCTCGCGGAACTTGTGGGTGATGATCAGCACGGTGATGCGGTCGGCGTGGGCCATGTCGCGCACCATGCCGAGGATCTCGTCGGCCTCATTGGGAGTCAGCACCGAGGTCGGCTCGTCGAGGATAAGGAAGCGGCTCTCGAGATAGAGCTGCTTGAGGATTTCCGCCTTCTGCTTCTCACCGGCCGCGAGCGTACCGACCGGCGTATCGACCGGCACGGTAAACGGCATGGTAGCGAGGAATTCGCCGAATCGCTTCCGCTCGGCGCGCCAGTCGATCACCGACGGCACGTCGGCGCGCGCCATCACCATGTTCTCCAATACGGTCATGTGCGGCACCAGCGTGAAATGCTGATAGACCATGCCGAGCCCGAGCGCGTGCGCCTGGCGGGGGGTGGCGACCTCGACTTCTCGCCCGGCCACCATGACGCTGCCCTGGTCGGGCCGGTAATAGCCCATGATGCATTTGACCAGCGTCGACTTGCCGGCGCCGTTCTCGCCGAGCAGCGCGTGCACGCTGCCGGCCTTGATCCGCACCGACACGTCGTCGAGCGCGACCAGATCGCCGAAACGCTTGCCGATTCCGATGGTCTCGGCACTCAGCGCGCCTTCGATGGTGCGCGCTTGCGTCAGCGGCGCCGAAACGACGCTCATGCGATCCCCCGGATAAGATCCTCCGATCGGCCGACCGCGCCGAACACGCCGCCCTGCATCTTCACCATGTTGACGGCGTGGTCGTGATTGCCCTTGTCGGTAGCGCCGCAGCAGTCCTCCAGCAGCAGGCATTCAAACCCACGGTCGTTGGCCTCGCGCATGGTGGTGTGCACGCAGACGTCGGTGGTGATGCCGGTAAGCACAATGTTCTCGATGCCGCACGTGCGCAGGATCAACTCCAAATCGGTGGCGCAGAAGGAGCCCTTGCCCGGCTTGTCGATGATGGGCTCGCCCGGCGCGGGCGCGAGCTCGGGGATGAGCTCCCAGCCCGGCTCGCCGCGCACCAGGATGCGCCCGCACGGGCCCGGATCGCCGATGCCAGCGCCGATGCGGCGCGAGCGCCAGCGCTTGTTCTCCGGCAGGTCGGCGAGATCGGGCCGGTGGCCCTCGCGGGTGTGGATGACGTGGTATCCCTTGGCGCGCATGGCCGCGAGCACGGCCTTGATCGGCTCGATCGGCGCGCGCGTGAGCGAGAGGTCGTAGCCCATCTTGTCGACATAACCGCCCTCTCCGCAGAAGTCGGTCTGCATGTCGATGATGATGAGCGTGGTGTTCTCCGGGCGTAGGTCGCCGTTATAGGGCCAGGGATAGGGATCAGCGGTAACGTAGCGTTCCGCGCCCTGTCCCGCTGCCGCCGTCATCAGCCGGTCAGCCATTGGCCACCGCCTTCTTGTATCGCCGGTCCGGCGCCGGGAAGCCGCAGCTGGTGCCATCGGTGTGGATCACCTCGTCTTCCCACGGCAGCCGGTATTCGCCTTTCACCATGTCCTGCATGAAGGTGTAGGGGCAGTCGCGCGCGCCGCCGGCCACCGCCACATAGCCGCGATGGCCGAGCTGATAGATGTTGTTTTCCACCGACCAGTGCTTGCGCGCTTCCCGCACCAGGTCGGGGCGCAACTCGCAGGTGACGATCTCGTCGGGCCGGCCGCCGCCCTGCACCATCACCGTGCCGTCGAAATCGCAGAACATCGCCTCGCCCATGGAGTCGAAGGTGCCGTCGGAGCCGCACATGCACACGCTCGCGGTCTGCATCAAGTTCTGGAAGGCGTTGGCCTGGTTGGTGATGCTCCAGGTGTGGCGGATCGGCGCGGTGTAGCCGGCGGTGCGGATCATGATCTCGGCGCCCTTATAGGCGCACTCGCGCGCCATTTCCGGGAACATGCCGTCGTGGCAGATGATCAGCCCGATGCGGGCGCCCTTCGGGCCGTCGCAGACCGGAATGCCGAGGTCGCCCGGCTCCCACGGCTCCACCGGCACCCAAGGATGGAGCTTGCGGTAATAGAGCTTGATCTCGCCCTTGTCGTCCACGATCAGGCCCGCGTTGTACGGGTTACCCTCGGGGTTACGCTCCATGATCGAGAAGCAGCCCCAGATTTCATTGTCGCGGCAGGCACGGCGGAAGGCCGCCATCTCTGGCCCGTCGCGCGCGACCATGATCGCCGGATTGGTCTCCATGGACAAGCCGTGGAGCGCATATTCGGGAAACACTACCATGTCCATGGTCGGCATGGAGCGCCGCGCCTTAGCGACCATAGAGACGATCTTGTCGGTCTGGCGCGCGAGATCGTCAGGCGTCTTGACCACCGGCAACTGAAGCTGCACCAGGCCAAGGACGACGCCGTTCGGCGACTTGTTGAGACCACCCAGACCGCTCATTAACTTAACTCCGCATTGCTTCAGCGCGTGATGCTCAGTTCAGAAGGCGCGCCAGTGAGCCGGTGCTCGGACGACGAGGTCAGCACCATGATCAGCAAGGTGAGGAAATAGGGCGCGGCGTTGAACAGGTAATAGCCGGAAGTGATGCCCACCGATTGTAAGGCCGGACCGAGCGCGCCGGCGCCGCCGAACAGCAGCGAGGCATAGAAACAGTTCATCGGGCTCCAGCGCGCGAAGATCACCAGCGCCACCGCCGTGATGCCCTGCCCGCTCGACAGCCCTTCGCTCCAGCTCCCCGGATAGTACAGCGACAGGAAGGAACCGCCGACGCCCGCGAAGAAGCCGCCGGTCATGGTAGCCGCGAGCCGCACCCAGTTGACCGAATAGCCCATGGCGCGCGCCGCGTCGGCGGAGTCGCCGGCCATGCGTATGATCATGCCCCAGCGCGTCGAGCGCAGGAACCAGACAATCGCCGGCGCCAGCAGCGCGCCGACGATGAACAGTGCGTTGATCTTGAGCGCCTCGCGCACCGCAGCGGTGTGGCTCCACCAGCCGAGATGCAGCGCCGGTAACGTCGGCGCCTGCGGCTGAACCAGCGGCTTGCCGAGATAGAAGGCAAGCCCCGTCCCGAACAGCATGAGCGCGATGCCGACCGCGATGTCGTTGACCCGCGGCAGCGAGCAGAGCCCCGCGTGCAGCGCGCCGAACAGCGAGCCGGTGACGCCGGCCACCAGCACGCCGAGCCATGGCGAGCCTGTGAGATAAGCTGTGCCGTAGCCGCTCATCGCACCCATCACCAGTGTGCCTTCGAGGCCGAGATTGATACGGCCAGATTTTTCAGTCAGCAGCTCGCCGAGGCTGACGAACAGGAACGGCGTGCCGGCGCGCACCGCACCCGCCGCCACCGCCAGCGGCACGCCCCACCAGCCGATCGATACTGGGTCCGCCACTCGCTCACCCCTCCTTCGGCCTGAAGATATGGAAGCGGCCGAACAGCGTCTCGCTCGCCAGGATCACCACGAAGATGATGCCCTGCAACACCAAGACCGACGCATCCGGCAGATCGAGCCGGCGCTGCAAGAGCCCGCCGCTCGCGTCAATGCCGCCGAATAGGATGGCGACCGGAATGACGGCAAGCGGGTTCTGGCGTGCGATGAAGGCGACCAGAATGCCGGTATAGCCATAGCCGGCGGCGAGCGTGGCACTGGCCCGGCCCTGCACGGCTGCAACCTCCACCATGCCGGCAAGCCCGCCGGCGGCGCCAGCGATCGCCGTCACCAGAAAGATGATGCGCCCGACCGACAGGCCGGCCAGCCGCGCCGCGCGCGGATTGCCGCCGACCATGCGCGCCGAGAAGCCGAAGGTGGTGTGGAAGAACAAGACATAGGCCGCGATGCAAAAGACCACGCCGAAGGCCAGGCCCCAATGCACGTCCATGCCGGGGATATTGCCGATCATATCGGCGGCCGGCAGCGGATGCGTCGACGGCTTGTTGAGGCTGGCCGGGTCGCGCATCACGCCCTCGACCATGTGATTGAGAATGGCAATGCCGATATAGGTGAGCAGCAGCGTCGAGATGGTCTCGTTGACGCCGCGCCAGTGCCGCATGGCGCCGGCGGCGGCGATCCAGGCACCGCCCGCCAGCATGCCGGCCGCCGCCATGACCAGTTGCACGACGAGCGGCGGCGCCGCAGCCGCCAGCGGCAGGCCGGCGGCGATCGCCGCCAGCCCGCCGATGACGAAGGCCCCTTCCCCGCCGATGACCATCAGCCCGGCCTGTGCCGGCAGGGCCGTACATAGCGCGGTCAGCACCAGTGGCGACGCCAGCGTCAGCGTGTTCTGCACCGAGAACCAGGTGCCGAACGAGCCGAGCAGCATGTTGCCGTAGACGTCGAGTGGATTGACGCCGGCGAAAGAGACGAAGGCCCCGAACAGCAGCAGCGAAACGACGAGCGCTCCGAGCGGGATCAGCACGGACTCGGCGGCCCGGCCGATTTCCTCTCCCCGGAACGCTCGTCGGCGGGGCACCATGGGTGACGCCTCCTCGGTGGAGACGCCGCCAATCATCAATTCCGTGGCCATGGCCTCGTCCCGACCAGCGTTAAGACGGCAGGCTTCCCTTCACGCCCTTGACCAGGAAGTGCATGGATTCCAGCTTCACGTCGGTCGCATTGGTCTGGATCAGCTCGCTACCGGCCGCGACCGCCACCTTGCCGGTGTTGTCGGTGATCGGGCCCTTAAAGATCACGTAAGAGCCGGCGGTGAGCTTGGCCTTGATGTCGTCGGCATGCTTGCGCGCTCCCTCCGGCACCATCGGCCCATAGGGCGACTGCTTGATCAGCCCTTCCTTGAAGCCGCCGCGATAGAAGTTCGGGATTTCCTCGCCCTTCATCCACATCGAGACGAACTTGGGATAGAGGTCGGTCCAGTTCCATTCGGCGCCGGTGAGGTAGGCCTTGGGCGCCAGCGCCGCCTGGCTGCAATGATAGCCGCAGACATAGGCGCCGCGCTTGGCCGCGGTCTGCACCACCACCTTGGGGCTGTCGACGTGCATGGTGAACACGTCGATGCCCTGGTCAGCCATGCTGTTGGTGGCCTCGGCTTCCTTGACCGGCAGCGACCAGTCGCCGGTGAAGATCACCTGCGTGGTCGCCTTGGGATTGACCAAGCGCGCGCCGAGCGTGAAGGCGTTGATGTTCTGCAGCACCTGCGGGATTGGCTTGGCGGCGACGAAGCCGAGCTTGCCGCTCTTCGACATGTAGCCGGCGATGATGCCGTTGATATATTGCGCTTCGAAGATGTAGCCAAAATAGCTGCCGACGTTCTTCGGATCCTTCTTGGTCCAGAGGCCGCCGCAATGCTCGAAGCGGATCTTTCGTCGCGCGGCCCGACATAGATGAAGCCGACGGTCGCGCTCTTTGCGAACGCCGTCTGCATCGGCAGCGCGCCTGCCAGCGCCGCCATACCGGCTCCCTGCAGAAGCCGCCGACGAGTAAATGACTTGAACGTCATGTCCTGCTCCTTCGTCCCCGAGATTTGTGATCTTACGTTTGAAGCCCGCGCGAGCTGGCTGGCTCGTCTTGACCAAGACGAACGCAATCTCCGTGCCAGCGCGCGGCCGGGTGCCACCCCTTTGGAATGTCGTTGATTTTGCGCCGGCCAACGTTCGCTCTGCGCGGATGGGTAAGCGCGACGACCGAGACCGCCTAAATAAGCGGCAGGATCGGCGCTATTGCATACAAGTTTGCACACAAGTTCGGCGGCCAGGCAGCGCCCAAGCGGACACCGCTTGCGCCGCCGACAGCAGCAATCCGGTCTGAAATGGACCGCCAGCGCGCAGTCAAACCCACGCCACCTCTTGCGCGCGGCCTTCAGGTTTCGGGCACAGAGCCGGCTCTAAAGATAGCGTTCCGCAACGCCTTGCGTGAATTCACCGGTCGGCCCCTGCCAAATGATGCGACCGTGCTCGAGCAGATATATCCGCTCCGAGTGGCGCAAGGCGAAGGTCAGGTTCTGCTCGCCGAGCAGCAAGGTGATCTTCGAATTTTGGCGCAAGACCTCGAGCGCATCCGAAATCTGCTGCAGCACGATCGGCGCAAGGCCGAGGGTCGGCTCGTCGAGAATGAACAACCGCGGCCGCGTCATCAGCCCGCGCGCGATGGTGAGCATCTGCTGCTCACCGCCCGAAAGCGTGCGCGCCAGTTGCGTTTCGCGTTCGCGCAGGACCGGGAAAAGATCGTAGAGCCAGGCCTCGGTTTCCGAATATTGCTGCGGAGTGAGACGCTGGCCGGCCAGCCCCAGGTTTTCGCGCACATTGAGGTCGCCGAACAGTTCCCGGGTTTCGGGGCACTGCACGATGCCGGCGCGCGCAATCGCGCCAGGGTCCCAGCCGTCGAGCCCCTGTCCGTCGAAGCGCACCTCGCCCGCATGCGGCACGAATCCGGAAATGGCGTTGAACAAGGTTGTCTTGCCCGCGCCATTGAGGCCGACCACCGCGACGGATTCCCCGTCGTGAACGCGGATGCTGGCGCGGTCGAGCGCCTGCGCCTTGCCGTAATGGACCGACAAGTCGTCAACCTCGAGCAAAGGCTCGCCCTGCGCGGCGGCACGAACGGCGGCCGCAGCGGCGCCGGCTTCGAAGGCGCCGCCGAGATAGACCTCGCGCACGCGCGCGCTCGCCACCACCTCATCAGGCCGGCCTTCCGCGATCTTGCGGCCAGCATGCATGGCGATGATGCGGTCGACCAAGGAGCTCACGCCCTTGACGTTGTGATCGACCAGCACCACCGTGCAGCCATCGTCGCGCAAAGCCGCGATGAGCTTGGAGAAGTCCTGGATTTCGGTCGGCGTCAGTCCGGCGAAGGGCTCGTCGACCAGGATCAACCGCGGATCGCGGGCGATCGCCTTGGCGAGCTCGAGCCGGCGCAG
>JARRNI010000321.1:0-7002 GCA_037385125.1 Pseudolabrys sp. | reverse complement strand
GCCGTCGGCGTCGTTGGGGAACAGGCCGCCGACCACCTTGTTGGTTTTCAGCGAATCCCACATCGGCAGGTAGGAGGCGATGACGTCCTCCAGGCCCCAGAAGAAATGGTAGGTCCAGGAGAAGCCGGTCTTGGGATTGCCCATGCGGCCGAAGAAATAGGGCTGCCACGGGCAGTTGGTGGTCACGCACGGCGTCTCGTTGACCTCCGCCTGGTCGGCCACCGGGTTGGTGGTGTCGGGCGCAGCCGACGCCAGGATGAGGTCGACCTTGTCGCCGAGGATCAGGTCGGAGGCCACTTCCGACGCGCGGCTCGCGCTCGACTGGCTGTCCTTGGAGATGATCTCGACATTGTAGGTTTTGACGCCGACCTTGAGTCCCTTCTTCTGGATGCCGCGCACCTGGCTGAGGATGAAGCCGTCGGCCTCGCCGAAGCCGGCGAGCGGCCCGGTCTTCGGGCTGACATGGCCGACCTTGATGGTGTCGGAGGCGGCCAGCGCTGGGCTGATCTTGAGCACCGCCGGCGCGGCGATGGCGCCGAGGCCGGCCTTGACCATGGTGCGGCGTGAGATCGTGGTCTTCTTGTCCGTCATTGTTCCTCTCCCTCTCTTTGTTTTTGCCATGCCCGCTAATTCCGGCCATCGACTGACGGGTTAGCGTTTCGCGTCTTCCTCTCTTGCCTTCTTCAAGTGCTGCAGCACTTTCGCCCGCAGTTGCTGTTGCTGTTCCGGCGACCAGGTGCGGAAGCCTTCGCCGGACTTGAAGCCGAGCTTGCCGTCCCTCACGAGCCGTTCGAGATAGGGCGACGCGCCGGGGTGGCTGTCGATCGCCGGCAGCACCGTCTTGTGGATGGCGAGCGTCAGATCGGTGCCGACCATGTCGGCGTTCTCCAGCGGGCCGAGCACCGCCAGCCGCCGCCCGAACGCCGCCTTGATCACGTCATCCACCGTCTGCGCGTCGCAGATGCCGTGCTCGACCAGCGCGATCGCCTCGCGCCACAGCGCGTGTTGCAGGCGGTTGCCGATGAAGCCGGGCACGTCCTTCTTCACATGTGCCGGCTGCTTGCCGGCGTCCGCGTGCAGCTTCATGGTGAAGGCGACCGCCTCTGCGCTGGTCCACTCGGTCTCGATCACCTCGACCAGCGGCACAAGAAAAGGCGGGTTCCACCAGTGGGTGCCGAGCGCGCGCTCGCGATGTTCGAGGCCGCGCATGATATCGGTGATCGGAATGACCGAGGTGTTGCTTGCCAGGATTGTATTTGGCCGCACATGCTTTTCGATCTCGACGAACAGTTTTTGTTTAAGCGGCAGATCTTCCAGCACCGCCTCGACCACATAGTCGGCGTCGCGCACCGCGTCGGCGAGATCGGTCACCGGCGTCACCCGCTCCACCGCGCCCTGGTCGTCGCCGAGGTCCTTCAGATTGGCAAGGATGCGCTCCTTGGCGCTGTCGAGACTGGCTTTGACGGAATCGTGGATTGTCACGTCATGGCCGGCAAGCGTGAATACCTGCGCGATGCCGTGGCCCATCAACCCGGCGCCGATGACGGCGATCTTGGGTTTGTTCGTAGCCATACTCACACTCCGTCATGTCGGGGTGCGAGCGAAGCGAGCGAACCCGGAATCCATAGCCCGCAGCGCTGCGGAGTATGGATTCCGGGTTCGGCCCTTCGGGCCGCCCCGGAATGACGACGCTGAGAGGGGCGCAAGCGCATCGCCTCACCCCGCCGTATAGCCGCCGTCGGCGTAGAGGATGTGACCGGTGTAGAAATCCGACGCCTTCGACGCCAGAAACAGCAGCGGCCCCGCCAGGTCCTCCGGCTCGCCCAGGCGGCCCTTCGGCACCCGCGCCAGGAAGCCCTTGCGCACGTTCTGGGCCTGCTCGGTGTCCTCGTACATCCACGCGGTCAGCGGCGAGCGGAAGACTGTCGGCCCCAACGCGTTCACGGTGATGCCGGTGGCGCCCCATTCGCAGCCGAGCGCCTTGGTGATGCCGTCGACCGCCGACTTCGACGCGCAATAGGCGGTGTAGCCGGCCGGATGGCCGAGCAGCCCGCGCGCCGACGAGGTCAGGATCACTTTGCCGCCGTCGCCCTGTTTGAGCATCTGTCGCCCCGCCGCGCGCGCCATCAGCCAGGACTGGTTGACGTTGGCGTCCATCACGTCGAGGAAATCCTCGTATTTCTGCTCGACGATCTTCTGCACCTTGTTGAGGCCGGAGGCGACCACCAGGATGTCGAGGCGGCCGAAATTATCGAGCGCCGTCTTGACGATACTGTCGCAGTTTTCCTCCGACGACGGACGCAGCGCGACCACTGCGGCCTTTCCGCCGAGTTTATCGCATTCGGCGGCGACCTTCTTCAATTCGTCTTGCTTGCTCGCCGCCAGCACCACGTTGGTGCCGGCGCCGGCCATAGTCTTGGCGGCCAGCGCGCCGAAGGCGCCCGAGGCGCCAGTGACGATGGCCGTCTTGCCCTTCACATCGAACAAGGAGAGCGGGTTTTTCAGAAATGCGTTGTCGGACATTTTTGTCCTCCCCGGATTTTCTTTCGGCTGTCATACCCCGCGAAGGCGGGGCATCCAGTAACCACTGACGCGTCCGTGATTAACTGGGTCCCCCGCTTGCGCGGGGGGACGACTGCGAACGAATTATTTCTTCGGCGCCGCCACCGCGACCAGGATCGAGCACACCTCGTTGCCGCGGTTGATGATCTCGCGCGTCTCGTTCGGCTCGATCACGCAGGAGTCGTTGGCCTTGAGCACCGTCTCCTTGCCGTCGATGATCACGGTCAATTCGCCGCGCAGCACGAAATAGACCTTCTCCGGCGGCGAGGCGTCGGGCCCGGCGCCGCCGCCCGGCAGGAAATGCGAATAGCCGACGATCAGGTCCTTGGTGCCGCCGGCCTCGGCGCCGAACAGGCGCAGCGAGGTGCAGTCGCGGTGATTGGGCGCCTCGTAAAGCTTGGCGTCCGCAAAGCGCTTCACGTGCATGAGTGTCCGCTCCGTTCCTTGAATCGTTTACGTCCCTGACATTTTTGTTTGCGCATGACCTTTTCCGAAAACCGGTTCCCACTTTTCGGGATCATGCGCTAGAAATTCCTCCCGCGCTCGATGCGATACTTGCCTTCCGGATCGACGATCGCCACCAGCCGCACGATGCAGCCGTCGCCGCGGTCCCAGTTCCACGGGAAATAGGCAAAGGTGCAGCGCTTGCCGGTCACCTTGTCGATGTCGCCGCCCACGTTCTCGATGCCGAGAATGCCGTTGGTGAACAGGATGCGGTGCACCGGCTCCCATTCCGGGAAATCGTCCTTCCAGTCGCGCCCGCCCGACCACTCGCGGTATTCCTCCTCGAGGTGCGGGTGCAGGGGGCCGTTGCGCTGCGGGCCGATGGCGGTGGCGAGCGGATGGTCGTTGGCCTGGGTGTCGTGGCCGACTACCTTGACCTTCTTCTCGACGAACCATTCGCCGGCCGACGGCACGAAGCCGGGGGCGCGGCAGAAGTAGTCTTCCGAGTCCTCGTAGAGCTTGTGCCAGCCGGTATTGACGATCACCACGTCGCGCGGTCGCACCGCCTTGCCGCAGGCCTTCTCCAGGTCGTCGCCGGTGATCGGCTCCCACTTCTCCTTCGGGATCGACACTACGATGCCGGAGCCGAAGAAATGCGGCAGCGGCACCTCGTCGATGAAGGGCGTGCCCTGCACCACATGGGCCGGCGCGTCGATATGCGTCGTATTGTGCATCGAGGTGGTGATGCGCTGCGACAGCACGCCGGACTTGGCCATGTAGTGGATGCGCTCGATCTTGACGTCCTCGAAATAGGGCCAGTTCGGTGACTGGAAGCCGAAGCGGTGGGACAGGTTGTAGAACTCCAGCCCCATGCTGTTCTTGAGGTTCTCTTCGAGCATCACGCCGCGAATTTTTTTGGCCACGGGCTCCTCCCTTCGTCGTTGGCGCGCGATCCCTTTTGGAAAACCGGCATCCGCGTGCCGAGGGTCTTGCGCTTTGAAATTGCGCTTTTGCGCTTGTTGAAACTGCGCTGAGCGTGAAGCTCAGGCGGCGGAATTCATGTGCGCCTCCATGGCGTGCTTGGTGGCGATTAGCCGCTCGGCGATCAGGCTGGCGCGGTCCTCGAAGCGCTGGCTCGGCACCGGCACCGAAATCGCCATGGGGTTGCCGAGCGGGTCGTGCAGCGCCACGCCTGCCGCACAGATGCCGAGCGTGTGCTCCTCGCGGTCGTAGGCGACGCCCTCGCGCCGCGCCGCGGCGAGGTCTTCGAGCAGCGCATCCAGTCGGGTAAGGGTATGCGGCGTGCGCGGCTCGTAAGTCCGCCCGATCAGCTTCTCGACGCCGGCGTCGGTGAGCTGGGCGAGATAGCCCTTGCCGTTGGCGGTGCAGTAGAGCGGAAAGGTCTCGCCCACCGCCGATACCGCGCGCAGACGCTGCGAGCCGGTCACCTGGTCGATGAAGATCAGATGGTCCTTCTTGACCATGGCGAGGTCGACGGTCTCGTGCAGCTCGGCCGACAGCCGCTCCAGGAACGGCCGCGCCAGCGCCAGGAAGTCGCTGCGTACCGAAGCCGCCAGCCGCAGGATCGCCGGCCCGAGCCGCACGCGCCCGTTGGGCGTCGCCGCGATTACCAGCTTTTCCATCTCCAGCGCGGCGACGATGCGCTGCACGGTCGAGCGCGCAAGGTTCACCCGCTGGGCGATCTGCCCGAGGCTCAAGCCTTTGTGCTCGTCCTCCAGCGCGCGCAGGATGGTGGCCGCGCGCGCGATCACCTGCACCTGACTTTTGTCGTTGCCGACGAGCCGATCGCTCATGGACGTTTCCCCTGTCATGCCGGCGATCTTCGCCGCCTTGCATCGTGGGTCACGATAGCCCAAAATACGATACAGTCAAAGAGAGAAAAGCGGGCGGCGGGGGCCGGGCATTGAGCCGATGCTGAGCCTGCCTTTGCCGGGGGAGGAAACGCATGGTCCAGAAGATCGCGCTCGAGGAGCATTTCCTGTCGCCCGGGCTGATCGACTATTGGCGGCCGACCATGAGCGAGGTGGCGGCACCGGTGACCGAGCAGCTGTTCGCGCACCTCACGGCTTTCGGCGAGCGCCGGCTGGAGATCATGGACAAGGCCGGCATCGCGCGCAGCGTTCTGTCGATCGCCGGCCCGGGCGTGCAGGCCGAGCGCGATGCGGCCTTGGCCACGCGGCTGGCTCAGGAGTCGAACGACTTCCTCGCTGCCGAGATCCAGAAGCGGCCGGACCGCTATGCCGGCTTTGCCCATCTCGCGCTGCAGGACCCGCAAGGCGCCGCGGACGAGCTCGAGCGCTGCATGCGCGACCTGAAATTCTGCGGCGCCATGATCAACGGTCACACCAACGGCCTCTATCTCGACCACGCCTCGCTGCATCCGTTCTGGGAGCGGGCCGAGTTCGGCGGGCTGTTCGACCGCTTCCCCAAGGCGCGCCTCGTGCTCGGCCACATGGGCGAGACGCTGCCTTATCTGCTCTGGCGCTTCGACAGCCGGGCCAAGCTCTACGGCGTCAAGCTTAGTGCACCGCCGTCGCACTACATCAAGCAGAACATCTGGGTGACAGTGTCGGGTGTGTTCGCCGCCGAGCCCTTGTAATGCGCGGTCAGCGCGCTCGGCCGCGAGCGAGTGATGTTCGCCGCCGACTATCCGTTCGAGCACGCCGAGGACGCCGGCCACTTCATGGATACGGTGCGGCTCGACGAGACCCTGCGCAGCGAAGTCGCGCACGAAAACGCGGCGAAGCTGCTGGGGCTGGATTCGTAGGATGGGTTGAGCGGAGCGAAACCCGTCGGCGGCATGAGAACGATGGTTTCGCTGACGCTCGACCCATCGTTACGCGCTCATGATGCGCCAGCGGCGCGCAGCGACTTATCCCCGCTGTGACTTCGCCGCCACAGCGCATCAGAAAGACCAAAAAGAACTTATCCCCGCCCCCTCTCGGCGCGCTTATGCTGCCGGCATCCTGTCCCATGCCGAGGGGCGTCTGATCAGCGTCTCCAGATGCGGGGCAGGGAGTGGTGGCCGGGGAATGGCGTTTCGCTGGAGATGCGGCGAAGCGGCCCGGCGGTCCAAGCCGCGAAGCGCCCGGCCCGTGCGACGGCGGGTCGAGGGCCCTGACGGCCGGTATGGCCGGAGGCTTGTCAGAAGCTTCCAGCCCGAGTGCCTGGTCCTCAACGGTAGAAGGCAGCGAAAGCGCTTAAACGGCCGACTGCCGGGGACCTTCGCGGAGCAAACCTATAAACACCGCGCGCGGGACGCCTTGGGACTGGCGGACTTGTGGCTTTGCTCGTCGCGCGCTTCGCAAGAAGCGCCGGCGGGAACCGGACTTCGACAAGCCTCGATGTCGCGAGGCGTCGAGGCCCGCGGGTCCGAGCATTTACGTTTGCGCATTCTGCGTAAACTTGAATACGCCCCGGACCCGAGAGCGTCCCGCGCGCCCTCGGCATTTATTATCGAGAGCGGGCGGCTCGTCGCGCCGAAGCCCGCAAGGGCGAAGGCGGAAAAGGAAAGACGGGCCTACCCGGGGCCTCGCAAACAATACGGGCGATGGCGCGTGGCCGTTTGACAACTGAATCGGAAAAAAAGGCGCGCGCGATGCACGCACGCCTCACTCTCCAGGAGAGGGTAAAGTCCGCTCACTCCCCCGGCGGCGCCTGATGCACCTCAACCACGTTGCCGTCCGGATCGTAGAAGAAGATCTGCATCCAGCCGGTCATCGCCCAGTCACCGTAGTCGGAATAGGGAATGCCCATGTCGTCGAGCCGCCGCTTGAAGGCGGCGAGGTCGCCGGTGCGGAAGGCGATGTGGCCGCGCTGCACCGGATTGACCACCTTGCCGGTGCGGAAGCCGATATTCATGTCCTTCTCGGCGATGTGCATCTGCATCGCGCCGTCGGTGACGAAGGCGACGTCGCCCGGATAGCCCTGGTCGCGCACGCGGTTGCGGCCCATGCCGGGGATCGTCTGCATGTC
>JARRNI010000320.1:0-8396 GCA_037385125.1 Pseudolabrys sp. | reverse complement strand
CGCTATTTCGAGATCTTCGACGCCTCCACCGCGGCGCTGTTCGAGGCGGCGCTCGGCATCACCAAGTACGAGATGTTCAAGACGCTGCCCTTTGCCGGCTTTCCGCTGGCGAAAACGCACGGGCGCTTCGTGAAACCCACACGCTTCGGCGACGACGTGACGGTGGAAAGCCGTATTACCTTCGGCCGCTCGAGCTTCAAGGTCGAGCATCGCCTGACGCTGAAGGGCGAGCTCTGCGCCGAGTGCGATGAGACGCGGGTCTGGGTGGTGCGCGACGAGGCCAGCGGCGGGATCAAGCCGTACCCGGTGCCGCAGGAGGTAAAGGCGAAGTTCGGCGTTCCCGCGTAACTACTCAATCTCCGCCCCGATCTTTTTCAGGATGGCGAGGAAGCGCGCGTGGTCGCGCCGGCCGACGATGCGCTCGAGATTGGCCTCATGCTTGCGGGCCACCCGCGTCATGGTGGCCAGCGTCTTGCGGCCGGCCGGCGTCAGGTTGAGCCGGTAGGTGCGCCGGTCGCTGCGCACGCGCTTGCGCTCGACCAGCCCGCGCCGCACCAGGTCCTCCACCACCGGCGTGACGCTCGACTTGTCGCGTCCGTTGGCCAGCGACAGCTCAGTCTGGCTGATGCCCGGATTGCGCGCGATCAGGGTCAGCGTAGCGAAGCGGCCGGGGCTCTCGCCGATCTCCAGATAGCGGCGCGAGAAGGCCTGAAAGGTGGCGTCCTGCGCCATCCGCAGGTTGAAGCCGATCCAGTTCTCCAGCGGACCGAAATTGATCGGCCCGGCAACGGACTCGCCGTTCTTGCCGCGCCTGATCCGTCGCGTGGGTACGTTCACCTGGATGTCCCCCCAATTCCGGCTCGTGGGCCCTGGCCCGCCGGAATATTGGTTTGGTTTCAAACCAAACTTTACATTCGTGACGATATCCGGCTCAATTGATGGCAAGCTAACCGGCATCGTCAACAACCAACAGCCGGATCGTAGCCAACAGATAACCGAGGGAGGAAGCCCATGAAAACCCGTTTGGCCGGATGGCTCGCCGCTGCTGCCGCCGCCGCCCTGATCTGTAGCGCTGGCGCCCAGGCAAAGACCTTCACCCTGAAGATCTCCCATTGGGTGCCGCCGTCGCACCCGCTGCAGAAGTCGCTGGAACAGTGGGGCGCCTCGGTGGAGAAGGAATCCGGCGGCACCCTCCACTACAAGATCTATCCCTCGCAGCAGCTCGGCAAGGCCTTCGACCACTACGACATGGCGCGCGACGGCATCGCCGATATGACCTTCATCAATCCCGGCTACACGCCCGGCCGCTTCCCGATCATCGCCGCCGGCGAGCTGCCGTTCCTGATGTCGAACGCCAAGGGCGGCTCGGTGGCGCTCGACGAATGGTACCGCCACTACGCCGCCAAGGAGATGAAGGACGTCAAGTTCTGCCTCGCCTTCGTGCATGACCCGGGCGCGCTACACATGGTCGACAAGAAAGTCGAGGTGCCGGGAGACATCAAGGGCCTGAAGATCCGGCCGGCGCAGGGCACTATCGCCGAATTCGTGCGCCTGTTGGGCGGCACCAACGTCAAGGCTTCGGCGCCGGAAGTGCGCGACGTGCTCGCCCGTCACGTGGCCGACGGCGTGACGTTCCCTTGGGGCTCGGTCGTTCTGTTCGGCATCGACAAGGTGACCAAATACGATATGGAGATGCCTTTCTACACGACGACCTTCGCGCTGGTGTTCAACAAAGCGAAATACAACGAAATGGACGCCAAGCAGAAGAAGGCGATCGACGACCACTGCAACAGCAAGTGGGCGCGGAAGATCGCCTCGCCTTGGGCCGACTTCGAGCATGCCGGCATCGCCAAGATCAAGGCCGAGAAGAGCCACGTAGTCTACAAGATCACGCCGGCGCAGGTCGACATGTGGCGCAAGGCGGCCACCCCGCTGACGGCCAAATGGGAGTCGCAGGCCAAGAAGGCCGGTATCGATCCGGCAAAGACGCTCGCCGAGCTGAAGGCCGATCTCAAGAAAGAAAACGCGGCCTATTGATGGATGACGCAGCGAGGGGGCGCAGCCCCGTCGACAAGTTTATCGATCTGATCGAGGTGACGGCGGCGGCCTTTCTCGCCGTCGTCACCCTGCTCACTTTCGTCTCGGTGATCCTGCGTTACTTCTTCTCCTGGGGCATCCCCGACGCCTACGACGTCACCAGCCTGCTGCTCGGCATTCTCATCTTCTGGGGCATGGCGGTGGCGAGCTATCGCGGCGACCACATCACCGTCGATCTGCTGTGGAGCGCCATGCCGCCCATGGTGCAGCGGGCCATGGACGTGTTCTCGGCGCTGGTCACTTTGGTCGGGCTTGCAATCTTCACCTGGATGTTCGCCGAAAAGGTGATCGACGCGCGCAATGCCGGCACCGGTACTTTCGACCTGCGCCAGCCGGTGTGGATCTACTATTTCGTCGCCTGGATCGGCCTGGCCTCCGCCGTGCTGCTCTTGATGCTGCGCACCCTGCGGCTGCTGATCGCGCCCGAAAAGCTCGCGCCGTCGCGCGAGGCCCATACCGGCGAATAGCGCGCACGATCCCGAAAAGTGGGAACCGGTTTTCGGACAAGATCATGCGCAGGTGTATATGACTATGGATGCCAACACGGTCACCGTCACCGGTTTCGTCGCGCTGTTTGCGCTGATGATGCTGCGGGTGCCGGTGGGCATCGTTCGCCGTCATTCCGCTGTTCCTGCTGATGGGCGCCTTCGCCTCCGCCTCCGGCATGAGCCGCGAATTGTTCCGAGCCTCCAACACCTTTCTCGGCCATCTGCGCGGGGGGCTGGGGGTCGCGACCATCGCGGCCTGCGGCGGCTTCGCCGCCATCTGCGGCTCCTCGGTCGCTACCGCCGCCACCTTCTCCAAGATCGCCTATCCGGAGATGCGGCAGTTCGGCTATCCGCAGAGCTTCGCCACCGGGGTGATCGCGGCCGGCGGCTCGCTCGGCATCATGATCCCGCCCTCCACCGTGTTCGCGGTCTACGGCCTGATTACCGAGCAGGACATCGGCCGCCTGTTTATCGCCGGCATCATCCCGGGCATCATCGCGGTGGGGATGTATATCATCACCATCAACCTGATCGCCTTCTTCCGCCCCGACTTCCTGCCCAAGACGCCGCGGCACTCCTGGCCCGAGCGCTGGAACGCGCTGCGCGACGTCTGGGCGGTGATCCTGTTGTTCATCTTCGTCATCGGCGGCCTCTATGCCGGCATGTTCACCGCCACCGAGGCCGCCGGCATGGGCGCCGCCGGCGCCTTCATCATCGCGGTGGTGCGGCGCAAGCTCTCGCATGCCGATTTCTGGCGCTGCCTGATCGAATCTCTGCGCACCACCGCCGCCGTCTTCACCATTCTGATCGGCGCGCTGATCTTCGGCTATTTCCTCACTATCACCCAGGTGCCGCAAAAGCTCACCCACTTCCTCACCGGACTGGGCGTCGGCCCCTACGGGGTGCTGGTGCTGATCCTGCTGATGTATCTGGTGCTCGGCTGCATCATGGATGCCATGGCCATGATCATCCTCACCGTGCCCATCGTCTTTCCGGTGATCACGGCGCTCGGCTTCGATCCGGTCTGGTTCGGCGTAGTCATCGTGATGACGGTGGAGCTGGGCCTGATCCACCCGCCGGTGGGCATGAACGTCTTCGTCATCAAGAGCGTTATCCGCGACGTGAAGCTGTCGACGGTGTTCTACGGGGTGATGCCCTTCGTGCTGACCGACATTTTGCGGCTGGCCATCATCATCAGTTTCCCGATCCTGGCCACTTGGCTCCCCTCGCACATGTGAGCGAAACTTGTTAAATAGATAGTTTGTATCCAAACCATCGGCTGGAGACCCGCGGTGGAACGTTCGTTCAAGAAGGAAGTGCAGGCGCTCAGGCTCGGCGACGGCGAGACCTTCCGCGGCGAGGGCATTCTCGCGGTCACCAAAGCGCTGCTGCAGGCGGGCGTCGCCTATGTCGGCGGCTACCAGGGCGCGCCGGTCTCTCACCTGCTCGACGTGCTGGTGGACGCCGAGGACATCATGGCCGAGCTCGGCGTGCACCTGGAGACCTGCTCCAATGAGGCCTCGGCCGCCGCCATGCTGGGCGCCTCGATCAATTACCCCTTGCGCGGCGCGGTGACCTGGAAGTCGATCGTCGGCACCAATGTGGCGGCCGACGCGCTGTCCAACCTGTCCTCGCCCGGCGTGGTGGGCGGCGCCATGATCATCCTGGGCGAGGACTACGGAGAGGGGGCCAGCGTCATCCAGGAGCGCTCTTATGCCTATGCGCTCAAGTCATCGATGTGGCTGCTCGATCCGCGGCCCGACCTGCCCTCGATCGTGCGCACGGTGGAGAAGGGCTTCGAACTGTCGGAGGCGAGCCACGCGCCGGTCATGCTGGAGCTGCGCATTCGCGCCTGCCACGCCACCGGCGCGTTCATAGCTAAAACCAACCGCAAGGGCGCCGTCTCCGCTCTCAACAAGCTGCCCGGGCCGCCGCGCTTCAACTACGGAAGGCTGGCGCACCCGCCGGTGATCTTCACCCAGGAGAAGCTGAAGATCGAGGAGCGGCTGCCGGCGGCGCGCAAGTTCATCCGCGAGCAAAAGCTCAACGAGCACATTGCCGGCGATTCCGACGACGTCGGCATCATCGTCATGGGCGGCCTCACCAACAGCGTGCTGCGCGCGTTGGCGCGCATGGGCCTGGCCGACGTGTTCGGCGCCTCGCGCATTCCGCTGCTCGTGCTCAACGTGGTCTATCCACTGGTGCCGGAGGAGATCCGCGAGTTCTGCGCGGGCAAGCGCGCGGTACTCGTCGTCGAGGAAGGCAGCCCCGCCTATATCGAGGACGCGGTCAATGTCGAGCTGCGCCACGCCGACATCCAGACCAAGGTCTATGGCAAGGGGCCGTTGCCGCAGGCCGGCGAATATTCATCGGACGTGCTGCTGGAGGGCCTGGCTTCCTTCCTGAAGGCGGCCAGGCCCAAGGGCCTCGACGCCGACAGCCTGGCGGAAAAAGCGCGCGCACTGTTCGCGCACAAGCCGAAGGCCGCCGCGGCGCTTGGCAGCCTGCCGCCGCGTCCACCCGCCTTCTGCACCGGCTGTCCGGAGCGGCCGGTGTTCTCCGCCATCAAGCTGATGCAGCGCGAGTTGGGGCCGACCCACATCTCCGCCGATATCGGCTGTCATTCGTTCGCGACTTTCGCGCCGTTCTCGCTCGGCAATTCCATCCTCGGCTACGGCATGTCGCTCGCCAGCGCCGCCGCCGTCGGGCCCAACATGCAGAAGCGCCCGATCGCGATAATGGGCGACGGCGGCTTCTGGCACAACGGCCTGATCACCGGCGTCGCCTCGAACCTGTTCAACAAGGGCGACGGCGTGCTGATCGTGATGCAGAACGGCTACGCTTCCGCCACGGGGCAGCAATATATCCCGTCGAGCGCGGTGAGCCGCTCAGGCCCCACCCACGGCATGAGCATCGAGCAGACGCTGCGCGCCATGGGCGTCAAATGGCTGCGCACCGTGCGCACCTACAGCGTCGCCAAGATGGCGGCCACGCTGAAGGATGCCATGCGCACGGTCGAGAAGGGTCTCAAGGTCGTCATCGCCGACGGCGAATGCCAGCTAGCGCGCCAGCGCCGCCTGCGTGCCGAGGACGCGGAGAAGCTCAAGCGCGGCGAGCGGGTGACACGCGCGCGCTACGGTGTCGACGACGAGATCTGCACCGGCGACCATTCCTGCATCCGCCTGTCCGGCTGCCCGTCGCTGACGGTGAAGCCTTCGTCCGACCCCTTGCGCACCGATCCGGTCGCCACCGTGGTGAATTCTTGCGTCGGCTGCGGCCTGTGCGGCGAGGTCGCCCACGCGGCGGTGCTGTGCCCCTCGTTCTTCCGCGCCGAGATCGTGCGCAACGCCACCTGGCGCGACCGCGCGATGCATCGCTTGCGCCGGCGGGTGATCGGCTGGCTTTCACCGCGCGAAGCGCCAACTTCCACTCCGGCAGCTTCGGCGGTGACCTCCATCCCCAACCGTCTGCCACAAGGGGGGAGGGAGCCCGCTGTACAGCGGGACCAAGGCGCAACAGCGAGCCCCGTGAAACTGCTGATCGCCGCGCTCGGCGGCGAAGGCGGCGGCGTGCTGACCAACTGGATTGTGGCGGCGGCAGCGCAGGCCGGCTACCCGGTGCAGAGCACATCGATTCCCGGTGTCGCCCAGCGCACCGGCGCCACCACCTATTACATCGAGATCCTGCCCGAGCACGCTGCCGGACTCGGCAGCAAGCGGCCGGTGCTGGCGCTCACGCCCGGCGTCGGCGACATCGACGTGGCGGTCACCAGCGAGCTCCTGGAAGCCGGCCGGACGGTGACGAACGGTTTCGTCACGCCCGACCGCACCCATGTCATTGCCTCGTTGAGCCGCTTCTATGCCATGGACGAGAAGATCGCCATGGGCGACGGCCGCTTCGACCAGGACAGACTGATCAAGACCGTGCAGGAGCACGCGCGCGACGCGCTGCTGATCGACATGGGCCGGCTGGCCAGGGAGTCGGGCTCGATCATCAGTGCCGTGATGCTCGGCGCCATCGCCGGCTCGGGCCGCCTGCCGCTCTCGCCCGAGCAGTTCGAGGCCGCCATCCGCGCCGACGGCAAAGCAGTCGACGCCAACCTGCGCGGCTTCCGCGCCGGTCTCGAGGCGGCGCGCGCCAAGCTGCCGCCCGCCAAGGCGCCCGACGCTAAGAAGGCCGCGCCCGCCACCCGTGCATCGCTCGAGCAGGCGGTGGCCTGGACCTTCCCGGCGCTGGCGCAGGCCAACGCCCTGGAAGGCGAGCGCCGGCTGGTGGCCTATCAGGGCAGCGGTTATGCCCGGCGCTATATCGAGCGGCTCAAGCCCATCGCGCAAGCCGACGAGGCGGCAGGCGCCAAGGGCAGGCTGCTGAAGGAAGTGGCCCGCCATCTCGCCGTGCGCATGTCCTACGAGGATGTGGTGCGGGTGGCGCAGGCCAAGATCGCGCCCGAGCGCATGCGGCGCATTGCGCGCGACGAGCTGGGCGTCACCCACGAGCCGTTCACGGTGCACGATTTCCTCAAGCCCGGCATCGAGGAGCTGACGCAATTGCTGCCGCCGTTGCTGGCACGGCCGATCCTCTATGTCGCCAAGCGTCGCGGCTGGCTCGGCCACGTCTATTTCGGCATGGAGGTCGAGACCACCGCGATCGGCGGCTTCCTCAAGTTCCTCATGCTCGCGAAGTTGCGGCGCGTGCGTCCCTTCGGTCGCCGCTTCAAGGAAGAGCAGAAGGCAATCGACGCTTGGCTCGTGCTGGTCGCGCAAGCCGCGCAACAGTCGATTGAGCTTGCGCTCGAAGTGACCGAATGCGCGCGGCTGATCAAGGGCTATGGCGACACCCATGCGCGCGGGGTCGCTAACTTCGCGGCGATCGAGCAGCGCGTCATCCGTCCCGCGCTCGGCGGCCATATTGCCCTGGCGCAGGCGATCGACGCGGTGGTGAGCGCGCGCACCGCGGCGCTGACCGATCCGGAAGGCGAGAGCTTGGCGCGGTGCCTGGCCGAGATCGAGGGCCACGCCGACCTGCCGCTGGCGGCGGAGTAGGGAACTGTCATTCCGGGGCGCGAGCGAAGCTCGCGAACCCGGAATGCAGGGCGATCCGGCACGGCCTTCGTTGAGGCCCTGGATTCCGGGCCCGGCGCCAACGCGCCGCCGGAATGACAGCGATGAAGCTGCCTCCGTTGTCACATCAATCCTCGTCGCGTAAAACCGCCGCCGCAAAACGAAAAGCAGGCGCGGCGGCGCGTTCGGCGCCGCGGAACTTCAGGGGCGAAACCGATGGCCGTTACACCCACCGGACACCAACGGCCGATCATCGCGGCGGAAGCCTTCCTGCGCGCGCTCGCCGACCACGGCGCCGACTATTTCTTCTGCAACCCCGGCACCGATTTCCCGCCCGTCGTGGAGGCCTTCGCCCGCGCGCAGAAGACCAACGCCAAGGTTCCCAAGCCGGTGCTGGTGCCGCATGAGAACCTGGCGGTCGCCATGGCGCACGGCGCCTATCTGATGAACGGCCGTGCGCAGGCGGTGATGGTGCACACCATGCCGGGCACCGCCAATGCGCTCAACAACCTGTTCAACGCCGCGCGCGACCGCGTGCCGCTCATCCTCGCCGCCGGTCGCTCGCCGATCACCGAGAAGGACTCGTTCGGCGCGCGCAACCGCCCCATCCAGTGGGGCCAGGAAATGTTCGATCAGGCCGGCATGCTGCGCGAGATGGTCAAATGGGACTACGAGCTGCGCATGGCGGGGCACATCGGCGACGTGGTAGCGCGCGCGGTGGAAGTTGCCATGGCGCATCCGCGCGGGCCGG
>JARRNI010000319.1:0-10980 GCA_037385125.1 Pseudolabrys sp. | reverse complement strand
GTCTTCATCTCGCCCGGCATCATGAAGCTGAAGAACGCCATGGTGTTCTTGATCCAGTCGATGTCGGTGACGACGGCCATGCGCTCCCAGCGCGTGAGATGCTCCATGCCGACCTTGAAGTCCGCCCACATGGCGCCGGGCTCGACGCTGAAGTCGTCGCCGGTCTCGTAATAGATGCGCAGCTTGTTGCCGCTCTTCAGCGCCTCATTCACCGCCGGCACCAGCACGGTATCGTAGTCCTGCTTGGTGACGCGGCCGTGGCAGACGAAGGCGACGACGTTGGCGGGAAAATCTTTCAGACGTTCGATCATGGCGCTCTCTCCGTGAATCGCGAAACCCGCTCCGTTACCCCATTAATGTATTGATTGCACTTTGGCGGCGATGCGTCCCGGCGCGTTGACGCAGGTCAAGAAATAAACGGCGCCAAGACCGGACCATTCTACCTGGCGGCGGCGCTCGCTCGCTGAAAGCGAGCAGGACCATCCCAATGGAACGAGGATTGAATTCGGGAGACTGGCGCGCGCCTGGGCAAAATTCTAGGCTATGGCTTGGGGCCGGGCGAAGGAGTTAGGAGACCTGATGCATTCCGCCCGATCGTACGGCTTCCTTGCCGGCGCCCTGCTGCTGGCTGCGGCGCTGGCCGGCGGATGGCGCGAACCGTCGTTCGCCCAGACGCCGACACCGGCGAAGCCGAATGCTGCGCCGGCGCTGCATGGCAAGAAGCTCGTCGAGGCCTATTGCGTCAGCTGCCATGGCGTGGACGGCAACACCACCGCCGATCCGCAATACCCTAAGCTTGCCGATCAAAAGGCAACCTACCTTCGCCTGCAACTGCTCGCCTTCAGGAGTGGCGCGCGCAAGTCGGACATCATGTCGGGGCCTGCGCACGCCCTCACCGACTCGCAGATTGGCGAGCTCGCGCGCTATTACAGCGACCAGCCTCTGAAGGCCGACAAAATCGAGAACCTGCAACTGGCCGCCATCGGCGCCCGCATCTTTCACCGGTCTTCGCGCCGCGCGCCGGCCTGCATAGCCTGCCACAACCGCGGCGGGCCCGGACCGGCCTTCGGCCCGGGCGGCATGATGGGCGGCGGGCGCGGCATGGGTCACATGGGTGGCATGATGGGCAGCGGCCACATGCGCATGACGATCGGGAATACCGCCGCGGTGCCCAATCTGTACGGCCAGCACGCGGCCTATACGGTTAAGCAGCTCGAGGCCTTCGCTAAAGGCACGCGCCCCGGCACAGTGATGGGGCCAATCTCGGCCGCCTTGAGCCCGCAGGACCGCCAGGCGGTGGCGGACTATCTCGCTAGCTTGCGCTGACCCCCATCTCTGCCCGCGCGCAGAGCGCGGCTTCGACAAGCCGCGCCATTGCGCTAGAGAGAGATCGTTTTAGATTGAATTTAGCGCCTCCCTGACACTTAGCAGGCGCATGATCTTTCCCGAAAACCGGTTCCCACTTTTCGGGATCATGCGCTATAGGATCGGGCGCCAACCCCATTGGAGCTTCAATGCCGGCCCCCATTCCGTTTCCGCTGCCCGACAAGCTTGCGCCGGCCCTGGCCCGCGCGCGCGCCTATTGGGAAGGGCTCAAGCGCGCCGACAACAACATGCCGTTCTGGGACGACGTTAAGCTGTCGGCGCTGGCCGACCAGGCGGACAGCGTGCTGCTGATCGACGCCTTCGAGAAGCCGGAGCGCTTCCGCTTCAACACGGTAGGCGCCGGCCTGGCGCAGCGCTATGGCGAGCCGGTGAAGGGCAAGTTTCTCGACGAGCTGCGCCTGCGCGATCTCTTCGGCTATTTGCGCGCGCAGGCGAGCGCCACTGTGGAAGCGCGCGCGCCGACCTATCACGAGGCCGGCGGCGTTTCCCGCCTGCTGCTGCCGATGTGGGGCGACGGACACGTCAGCATGCTGCTGGGCGCGGTGGATTGGCGGTAAGGCGCCGTTCAGCGTTCACCCTGCTCTGGAGGGGGAGGGTCGACGCCGAGCGATAGCGAGGCGGCGGGGTGGGGTGACAGCACTGCAATAAGCTTGCTGCTCAGCCGGCTCGCTTCGCCATTCACCCCCTCCCGACCGCCGTCGCTACGCGACTGCGGTCGACCTCCCCCTCCGGGGAGGTGAAACGAGTCTGTGGCACGCACCACCGGTATCAACTCATCATCGCCCGTACGCCCTCGGCCAGCAAGCCGCTCACGTCGATGCGATTCGTGCTGTGCGAAATCGTGTTGGTGGTGACCACGCGTGCGGCGCCGGCCTCCCTCAATTCGGCGTGCGCGTTGCCTGCGAACACGCCGTGCACCGCGATGCAGACCGGCGGTGCCGCGCCTGCGGCTTTGAGGTGCTGCACCGTCTCGATCATGGTGCGGCCGGTCGAGATGATGTCGTCGACCAGCACCGGCGTGCGGTCTTTCCATTGCGCGAGATCGGGCACCGACACCGTGACGTCGCGGTCGCCGCGCCGTACCTTACGCAGCACGATATGCGGCGCCGCGGCGCCACGCGCCACCGCCGCTACCCATTGCTCGCTTTCACGGTCGGGGCCGATCAGCAGCGGCTTTTCGACGTTGTCGCCGATCCATTGCGCGATCAGCGGCGCCGCATGCAGCACGCGCGTGGGCACGCCGTAGATCTCGTCGAGCGACGAGCGGCGGTGCAGGTGCGGATCGACCGTTACCAGCCAGTCGACTTCGCCCGATACGATCCCGGCGAAGGTGGCGGAAGTGATCGCCTCGCCCGGCTGGAAACGATGGTCCTGCCGCATATAGGCAAGATAGGGCGCGACCAGCCCGACCCGCTTGGCCTTCAGATCGCGCGCCGCGGCGGCGGCGAACAGCAGCGCCAGCGCTTTGTCGTCCGGCCGATCGAGCGTGCACAGAATCGCCACCTCGCGTCCGGCGACCGGTGCCTCATAGCGCCAATAGGTTTCGCCATCGGGAAAGCGGCGCAGCATCGTCTTGCCGGTCTCGGCGCCGACCAAAGGCGTCAGCAGCGAAGCCAGGCACTCGTTGCCGGGAAACGCGAAGAGCAAGAGTTTCATGGCGCTGTGACCGTGTAGATGTCGGGATTGGCTCGCGCGTATTCCAGCGCGTATTCTAGTTCACCCGGCGTCTCGGCGTGGATAGTGTAGAGCGGATGGCCGCGCTCGACCTCCTCGCCGAGCGACACATGCACTTCCACGCCGGCGGCCTTGTCGTCGGGCGCGCCGGCGAGCTTGGCGACTCGCGAGAGGCGGCGGTTGTCCACCGCCACGATGCGGCCTGCGCTGTGTGACGCGATCGCGTGCCGGTGCGAGGAGACGGGCGGCGTGCGCAGGCCGCCCTGCGCCTCGCAGAGGCGCCGGAACTTGGCGGCCGCCTTGCCGCTCGTCAGCGTCTGCTCGGCCATGGCGCGGCCGCCGCCTTCAGGCGCCTTGCCGGCGAGCTCCAAGAGCGTGCCGGCCAGCAGCACGGCGCGCTCGCGCAGGTCGCGCGGCGCGTCCGGCGTATTGTCCAGCACAGCCAGCACGTCGCGCGCTTCCAGCGCCGGCCCGATGCCGCGGCCGACCGGCTGGGTGCCGTCGGTGAATACCGGCCTGGCCTGCAGGCCGAAAGCCTTCGCCACCTCGACCAGCCCCTGCGAGATCGAGCGCGCGTCCTCGATGCTGCGTATTTTCGCGGTAGGGCCGACCGGCACGTCGAGCACCACATGGGTCGAGCCGGCGGCGATCTTCTTCGACAGCACCGAGGCGATCAGTTGCCCTTCGCTGTCGAGATCGAGCGCGCGCTCGACCGAGATCAGAATGTCGTCGGCGGGGCTCAGGCGCACCGCACCGCCCCAGGCGATGCAGCCGCCTTCCTGCTCCACCACACGGCGCATGGTCGCAAGATCGAGCGCGACCGGGGCCAGCGTCTCCATTGTGTCGGCGGTGCCGGCCGGCGAGGTGATGGCGCGCGAGGAGGTTTTCGGCATGGTCAGGCCGCAGGCGGTGACGATCGCCACCACGATGGGCGTGGTGCGGTTGCCGGGGAGGCCGCCGACACAATGCTTATCGACCACCGGACGCACGTCCCAGCTCAGCGTTTCGCCCACGTCCACCATGGCGCGGGTCAACCCGGTCGCCTCCTTGCGGTCGAGCGGACGCGCCGCGCAGGCGGTGATGAACGACGAGAGATGGATGCGGGAATAGCGCCCGGCGGTGATATCGCCGATGATGGTGGCGACCGACTCTGGGTCGAGCCGGCGTCCGTAGACCTTGCCACGCACCATGCTTAGCGATTCGAGCGGCGCCGGATGGCTCACCCGCACATTGCCGCCGTGGTCGAGCTTCAAGCGCTTCCACGCTTCCTCCGACAGACCGGCTTCATTGCGGTGCAGGATAGCCGAGTTGACGTGAAACAGCGTAGCGATGATCGAGTTGTGCCCGTTGGTCACGCGCACCTGCGCATGGGCGGCGAAACCTTCGGCGCGCACGATGTGGCTGTCCTCGCGCAAGAACACGACGGACTCGTGCCGGGTATCGATGCCGAGCCGGCGCGCGACCAGCGGATTGCGCGGCTCGGTGGCGGTATCCGGCGGGCTCATGTCAATTGCACCGTCTCGCGATATTCCGGCACCGTGCAAGGCCAGCCCAGCTCCTCCGCGATGCGGTGGCGCAGCGCGTCGGCGGCGTCCGTCTCGCCGTGGGTGACGAAGGTTTCTTTCGGCGGACGCTTGAAGTTGCGCAGCCAGGCCATGATTTCGTCGGCGTCGGCATGGGCGGACAACATGTGCAGGTTGGCGACCTCGGCGCGGATGGGGACGTAGGCGCCGTGGATTTTGACGTTTTGCGCGCCCCTTGTCATGGCGTCGCCGCGGGTGCCGCCGGCCTGGAAGCCGGCAAACAGGACGGTGTTGCGCGGGTCCGGTGCGAACACCTTGAGGTGATGCAGCACGCGGCCGCCGGTGGCCATGCCGCTCGCCGAGATGATGACCTTGGGGGTCGGATCGCGGTCGAGCGCCTTCGACTCCTCGACGCTGGTGACGAAGCGCGCCACGGCGCAGACGGCGCGCGCCTGGCTGGCGCACAGCTTTTCCTCGTCGGCGTGCTTGACGAATAATTTGCTGGCTTTTTCCGCCATCGGGCTGTCGAGGAAGACGGGAATTTCCGGTATGCGCCCGGCCTGCTTGAGCCGGTGCAGGTGATACATCAGGAGCTGCGAGCGGCCGACCGCGAAGGACGGGATCAGCACGGTGCCGCCGCGCCCGGCCGTGCGGTTGATGATCTCCGCCAGGACGTCTTCGGGGTCCTGCGTTTCGTGCTTTCGCCGCAGGTCAGCTCGATCATGGCCGCGCCGAGAATGTGCCCGGCCGGCACGAAGCGGAAGCGAACTTGCGCCGACAGACGCTTGTCTTCGTTGAATTCTACCGGCGCGAGGCGTTTAAGCGAGTGCTCGGCATCCTTGAGCTTGTAGAGCGGCAGCGCCGGAAGAAGCTAGGAGAAGCCGTGGCGCTTGGCGAATTCGGCGTCCTTCTCCTGCAGATAGCCGCTGTCCGGCAGCAGGATGGCGCACAGGTCGCGCGTTCCCGGCGTGCAATAGACCGGGCCGCGGAAGCCTTCCTTCACCAGCAGCGGCAAGTAGCCGGAATGGTCGAGATGGGCGTGGGTGAGCACGATTGCGTTGATCGTTTTCGCATCGACCGGCAGCTTCGCCCAGTTGCGCAGGCGCAATTGTTTGAAGCCCTGGAACAGTCCGCAATCGACGAAAAAACGCTTGCCGTCGGCCTCTACCAGATATTTCGAGCCGGTGACGGTGCCGACCGCCCCCAAGAACGTCAGTTGTAAGCCCATTGTATTCTCCCCCGGTGCCGCCCCGGGGGAGATAAGGCCATATCCCGGTGAAGCGGGATTTAATCTGGATCAACGCACGGGCTTGCGGCGCCATACGCGAAGTAGCGCTGCAGGAGCGGTCCGATTCGTCGGAGCCGATCTTCAGCGCTCCCCTTGGTCCGGTGGAGCTTCGGCTTGTCGCGCGCCGGCGCATTGGGCGGTACGTGCTCCGTGATATAGGCAGCGACCAGCTCGAGGAGCTGCTTCGGCATCGGCAGGGCGTCGACCAGCATCAGGCTGTGGTCGGCGGCATAGGACTTCGCCTCGTCGGGCGCCGCGGTCAAAAAATGCACGGCGGCCGGGATGTCATCGCGCTCCTGCGCGGCCAGCACCACATAGAGCCGCGGCACCGGCTGCTCCACGTTCACGCGGTACGAGGGCACGTCGATCGTATAGAGGCTCAGGGTGCCGGCACCGGCGAAATAATTGGCGGCGTCTTCGTCGCGCCACAGCGGACTGCCGGCGCGCATGCGCGAGGGGCCGATCAGCACGCCCGAGGCGCGCCAGGCGTAGCTCTGCCAGCGGCTGTTCACGCGGCTGCGCTCGGCGATGATCCCGAGCGGGATGCACAAGGTTCGTTCCATCTCAGGCCCCTACGTGGCTCAATGAATCGAGTTGGCGTGCGCCCTCGCTATAGCGCCGCGGCGCTCCGCCGGCCGGCGCGACGGCTTCCGGCACAATCAGCCGGGCGTACTCGGCGGCGATGACGCGGTAGCAGTCGCAGGCATGATGCTCGAGCGCGGCCTGGTCAGCGACAGTGACCGCGCCGCGGCCCTTTCTGATGGCGCCATCCTCCTCCAGCCGCGTCAGCGCGTTGGTAACGGCGGCCCGCCGCACCCCGAGCATCAGCGACATCAGCTCGTGGATGAGCGGGATGACGCGCGAATCGAACCTGTCGCAGGCGAGCAGCAGCCAGCGCGCAAGACGCTGAAGCAGTGCGTGGCGCACATTGCACATGACGGTCTGCGCGTTCTGGGTTAGCAGCGTCTGCACGTAGCCCATGGGCTGGCGGCGCGCCGCGGGATGCTCGTCCCTGGCGCGCCGGATGTCGTCGGCGCCGATCTGCAGGGCCTCGCCCTCGATCTCCATCAGGCAGCGGTTGGGCGCGCGCGCCGTGCCGAGCAGCGCCGGTACGCCGACTAGGCCGAAGCGCTCGACCAGCCCCACCTCGAACTGCCCGTCATGCTGGCTGCGCGTGAGCACCGCCGCCATGCCGCTTTCGATGAAATAGACCTTGTCGACGGGGGCCTGAGCTTCCTGCAGGATGGCGCGCCGCCCGAGCCGCACCCGAGTCAGTGCCGGTTGCAGGGCGCCGAGGGCATCGGCCGGCAGATGGCGGAGGATGGTGTTCTGCGCGGGTATCGACTGGTACAACATGGCGGGTCACCGGGCGCTGAAATGATGCACGCCCTCCTGAAAAAACCGCGCGCCGCCCACAGTACCAAAGCCGGTCGCGTGCCGATTGTTCCGCGTTTGCCGCGCCAGTCGTCGCGTTCGCTACGCAAGTGAAAAGCCCCGGGAAAGCAATCCCGGGGCAAGTTTGAATCGAGCCCCCAGGGGAGGGGTTAGGGACGCGATACCGGTTCAATACGTCGTCGTTGCTATGGTTCCATAAAGGCGCGCGGTTGCAGGCCGGTTGGCGCGCCGGTGCGGCATTTCGACCACAGTGAATAGCCGGTAAATCGGTGGCGGCGGAGGCTTTATCATCTGTGCGGTGCAGGTTTCTCCGGCGGTGCCATAAGGTTCATAAGGTATCGACGCAGGCGCGCTCACGACGCGCCGGGATCGGAAAAGATCGGAAACAAGACGTGATGCCATGACCTCGCTGTTCGACCTGTTCGCCGTCCTCCTGCTGCTGGCCGCCGCCTTTGCCTGGGTGAACAACAAGTTTCTGCACCTGCCGAGCAATATCGGCCTGTTGATGATGGGCGTGCTGGTCTCGGTGCTGCTGCTGGTGTTTGATCTCGTCTTCCCTGGCACCGGACTGGTGGCCGAGGTGGGCGCCAGCCTGCGCAAGATCGACTTCTACGACGCGCTGATGAACGGCATGCTGGGCTTTTTGCTGTTCGCCGGCGCCATCCATGTCGACTGGCAGCCGCTGAAGAAGCGTTTGGGCACCGTCACCTTGCTGGCGACGCTAGGCGTGGTGATCTCCACCGTGACCGTCGGCGTCGGCTTCTGGACGCTGGCCTATCTGCTCGGGCTGAACATCGCGCTGCCCTGGGCGCTGGTATTCGGCGCCCTGATCAGCCCGACCGATCCGGTGGCGGTGCTGAGCATGCTCAAATCGGCGCGGGTGCCGCAGCTCTTGGAGACCGAGATGGCCGGCGAGTCGCTGTTCAACGACGGCGTCGGCGTGGTCCTGTTCACCATCCTGCTCGCGGTGGCCACGACTGGCGATCATCTCTCGATTAAGACCGCGGCCGGGCTTTTCCTGCTGGAGGCGGTCGGCGGCGGATTGATCGGCCTGGCCGCCGGCACCTTCGCCTATTACGCCATGCGCGCGATCGACGATTACGTGGTCGAGGTGTTCATCACCCTCGCGCTGGTCACCGCCACTTACGCGCTGGCCAACCGGCTGCACACCAGCGGCCCGATCGCCGTCGTGGTTGCAGGCCTCCTGATCGGCGAGCGCGGCCCCACCCACGCCATGAGCGAGACCACCCAGCGCTACGTGTTCGGCTTCTGGTCGCTGATCGACGAGCTGCTCAATGCCGTGCTGTTCCTGCTGATCGGGCTCGAGCTGCTGGTGATCAACCTCGATCTACGCTTCAGCTGGCTGGCCGTCTGCGTCGTCCCCCTCATCCTGCTGGCGCGCTTCGTCTCGATCGGCGTTCCCTTCGCGCTGCTTAGTCTCTTCGTGCGCTTCATCAAGGGCTCGATCCCGGTGCTGGTCTGGGGCGGCGTGCGCGGCGGCATCTCGATCGCGCTGGCGCTGTCGCTGCCCTTCGGCGCCGAGCGGCCCATCATCATCACCGCCACCTATGCAGTGGTGCTGTTCACCATCGTGGTGCAGGGCCTGACCATGAAGCCGGTCATCCGGCTGACCGTACCGTCGGCGAAAGTCCCGCCCTGAGGCCTGTCCGCCGCGATTGCCAAGGCGTGTGCCGGCCGATATGACCAAGAGCGATTGCGCTTATCGGACCAGCGATGCTTTACCGATGCCCGACACCGAAACAGGCGCGCCGGCCTGGCACCAAACCGTGCGCGAGACCCTCAAGGCCAACGACGTCAAGCTCGCGGTCTACTTGCCTGACCGGGTGCTCAGCCCTCTGATCGACGCGCTGCACGCCGACCAGTTCTTCACCTGCTTCGCCTGCAGCCGCGAGGAGGAGGCGCTCGGCATCGTTAGCGGCGCCTGGATGGGGGGATTACGCGGCGCCGTGCTGATGCAGACCTCGGGCTTTGCCACCATCCCCAACGCGCTCGCCTCGCTGGTGGTGCCGAGCCAGATCCCGGCGCTCATCTTGGTGTCCGAGCGCGGCACCCTCGGCGAGTTCAATCTCGGCCAGGCCATGGTGCTGAAGACGATGCGCCCGGTGCTCGACGCGCTCGCCGTCGATCACCATACGATCACCCGCCAGGACGAGCTCGGCTTCATCCTCGACCGCTCGATCAAGCAAGCGCTGGCGATCCAGGCGCCGGTCACCTTCATCCTCTCGCCGCTCTTGACCGGCGGCAAAGTGTTCGGAGCGTGAGCATGGCGCACCCGCATAACGCCAAAGTCATGAACCGCTTCGAGCTGACCAAACGGCTAGTCGGCCATCTGCACCGCGACGAGGCGGTGATCGGCGGCATCGGCAACACAAATTTCGATCTGTGGTGCGCCGGCCAGCGCCCGCAGAATTTCTACATGCTCGGTAGCATGGGGCTCGCCATCCCGATCGCGCTCGGCGTTGCCATCGCGCAGCCGAACCGCCATGTGATCGCGCTGGAAGGCGACGGCTCGCTCTTGATGCAGCTCGGCTGCCTCGCCACCGTCGCCGCCCGCGCGCCGAAGAATCTCATGATCGTGGTGTGGGACAACGGCGTCTACGAGATTACCGGCGGGCAGCAGACGGCGAGCGCGACCGCCGATCTGGTCAAGATCGCGCGCGCCGCCGGCATTGCCGAAAGCACCTGGGTCGCCGACGAGGACGAGTTCGAACGCCTTTTTGTTGCGGCACTGACGCGCGACGAACTGGGCCTGATCGCCGCCCGCATCGACGACCAGCCGGCCGTCGGCGTGACCGAGCGCGATCCGGTGCAGATCCGCGAGCGCTTTATGCGCGGGCTGGGCGTGCGGGGGTGACTCCTCCGCCAGTCCGTCACTCTGAGAGTCTGGCCGGAAAAGGAGTCCTCTAAACTCGAGCATGTCGCGATTGCGTTCCCCGCGCGCTGCGGCCGGGACACGAGCCCGCAAATGCGGCATTCTATTTTGGATTAATTCGGACAGGCTCTCGGGATGACAGCTGATCGCTATCGCGCCGCCTTGTCGCTCTCCTCGAGGATGCCGGCCACCATCGCCATGCGCACCAGGTCGGACAGGCTGTTAGCCGCCATCTTGGTCATCAGGTTGGCGCGATAGATCTCGACCGTGCGCGGGCTGATGCCGAGGTCGAAGGCGATCACCTTGTTGGCCTTGCCCGCCACCAGGCCTTCCAGCACCTGGCGCTCGCGGTTGGACAGCACCGCCAGTCGGTCGCGGATCTCGGTGAGCTCGGCATTGCGCTGAGCGGTATCCGCGTTGCGGGTAAGCGAGGCGCGCACCGCGTCGAGCAGGGTGTCATCGTCGAACGGCTTTTCCAGGAAATCGACGGCGCCGATCTTCATCGCCTCCACCGCCAGGCCGATGTCGCCGTGACCGGTGATGACGATCACGGGCACGTCGACGCCCTGCTCCTTGACCCGGCGCAAGAGGTCGATGCCGGTGATATCGGGCATGCGCACGTCGGTGATGATGCAGCCGGAGCGGACTTCCGGCAGCATCTCGAGAAACGACTTGGCGTTGTCGAAGCTGCGCACGCTTATCCCGGCTGTCTTGAGCAGGAATTCGAGCGACTGCCGCACCGCCTCGTCGTCGTCGATCACATAGATGACCGGCTCAGGCTGCATCGTCGACATCCCCCTCATTTACCGCGGTCAGCGTAA
>JARRNI010000318.1:0-2500 GCA_037385125.1 Pseudolabrys sp. | reverse complement strand
GACAGCGTCGCCAGCGTGCTGACGAGCCTCGGCGCCAAGCCCGATGAGATCGCCGCTATCACACAGGAGCTCGGCGCCTACGGCCAGGACGGCGGCGTCAAGCCGGGCCAGAAGCTGCGCGTGCTGCTCTCGCCCGTTCCCAACTCTAAGCGCCTGCAGCCGGTGCGCGTGATCGTGGCTGACGATACGACCATCGACGCGGCGGTGGCGCTGTCGGATGCCGGCAAATACGTGCAGGTGGACACCAAGAACGTCGACTCCGAGGTCGCCGAAAACGACGACGATACCGGCAACGCCGTCAACGCCAGCGGCGTCACGCTCTATCAGAGCATCTACGCGACCGCGCTGCATGACAATGTGCCGCGCCCGATCATCGAGGACCTAATCCGAATCTATTCGTTCGACGTCGACTTCCAGCGCAAGGTGCAGCCCGGCGACTCCTTCGAGGTGCTCTATGCCGGCGACGCCAGGCCGGGAGCGCAAATGCGCACCGACGTCCTGTTCGCTTCCCTTACGATCGGCGGCGAGACCAAGAAACTTTACCGCTACAAGACACCCGACGACCGGCTGATCGACTACTACGACTCGACCGGCAAGAGCGCCAAGAAATTCCTGGTACGCAAGCCGGTGGCGGAAGGCCATCTGACCTCCGGCTTCGGCCTGCGCCGGCACCCGATCCTCGGCTACGTCAAGATGCACACCGGCGTCGACTGGGCGGCGCCGCGCGGCACCCGTATCTACGCCGCCGGCAACGGCGTGATCGAGAAGGAAGGCTGGGAGTCGGGCTACGGTAAGTTCATCCTCATCCGTCACCACAATGGCTACGAGACCGCCTACGGCCACATGAGCGCGTACTCCAAGGGCACCCACGAAGGCGAGCACGTGCGCCAGGGCCAGCTAATTGGCTTCGTCGGATCGACGGGTTTGTCGACCGGCTCGCATCTGCATTTCGAGATTCGCATCAACGGCCGCTTCGTCGATCCCATGCGCATCAGGTTGCCCCATGGGCGTGAGCTTAAGGGACCAATCCTCACCGCGTTCGAGCAGGAGCGCGCGCGTGTCGACGCCATCCTGGCGCGCAAGCCGGCGCGGGTGGCGAGGCGATAGCTAAGCCCCGGCTGTAATCGCCCAACAACGGGACCGCGCGGAGCGCGGCCCGATGAGACGCTCCGGCGGGCGATCCAGTAACCGGCATCTTCTCGATTACGCCGAAATACTTCGAATACTGGATGCCCCGCTTTCGCGGGGCATGACAGCATCGGATGTTGCTGGCGCCGCCTGCGGCTTCTTACGCCGCCTGCGCGACCGCATGGCCGTTGAAGGTCAGCCCCTGGGCGCCGGCGGAGACTTCGACATCCTCGCCGTCCTTGACGGTGCCGGCCAAGATCATCTCCGCCAGCGGGTCCTGCACCGACTTCTGGATCACCCGCTTCAAGGGCCGCGCGCCGTAGGCCGGATCCCAGCCCTTGTCGGCCAGCCACTCGCGCGCGCTCGGCGCCAGCGTGATGGTGATCTTGCGGTCGTCCAAGAGCTTCTGCAGCCGCGTCATCTGAATGTCGACGATGCGGCCCATCTCTTCCTTCTTCAACCGGTGGAACAGGATGATCTCGTCCACGCGGTTAAGGAACTCGGGCCGGAACGACGAGCGCACCACCGCCATCACCTGGTCGCGCACCGCGTCGGTGTCCTGGCCTTCCGGCTGGCTGACCAGGAATTCTGCGCCCAGGTTGGACGTCATGATGATCAGCGTGTTGCGGAAGTCGACCGTGTGGCCCTGGCCGTCTGTCAGGCGGCCGTCGTCGAGCACCTGCAGCAGAACATTGAACACGTCCGGATGCGCCTTCTCGATCTCGTCGAACAGCACGACCTGATAGGGCCGGCGCCGCACCGCTTCCGTGAGAGCGCCGCCCTCCTCATAGCCGACATAGCCCGGTGGCGCACCGATCAGCCGCGCCACCGCGTGCTTCTCCATATATTCCGACATGTCGATGCGGATGAGCGCGTTCTCGTCGTCGAACAGGTACTCGGCCAAGGCCTTGGTCAGCTCGGTCTTGCCGACGCCGGTGGGGCCCAAGAACATGAACGAGCCGATCGGGCGGTTGGGGTCCTGCAGGCCGGCACGGGCGCGACGCACCGCGGTCGAGACCGCTTGCACGGCTTCTTTCTGGCCGATGACGCGCCTGGAAAGCTCCTCTTCCATGCGCAGAAGCTTTTCCTTCTCGCCTTCCAGCATCTTGTCGACCGGCACGCCGGTCCAGCGCGAGACCACCTGCGCGACCTGGTCGGCGGTGACGGTCTCCTCGACCATGGCCCCTTTCTCTTCGCTGGCCTCGGTCTCCTTCAGCTTCTTCTCCAGCTCGGGGATGCGGCCATAGGCCAGCTCGCCGGCCTTCTGGAACTCACCCTTGCGCTGTGCGATGGCCAGCTCGTTGCGGGCTTCGTCGAGCTGCTTCTTGAGCTCGGTCGCCGAGCCCAGCTTTTCGCGCTCCGATTTCCAACG
>JARRNI010000317.1:0-10894 GCA_037385125.1 Pseudolabrys sp. | reverse complement strand
CAAAATCAGTTGCCGAAAGTGATCGGAGGTGTCAGATTTCAAGATGGCATCGAGGTGATTGAAGCGTCATCAAACCGCGCCGCCTGATCGCGCCGTCACCCAATATCCCGCATAGCTCGAGATCCGTCGGAGAAATTCCTAAATCGCGGAGCACGGCATATTTTACAATTGCATAGTCCTCGCAGTCTCCAGCTTCGCTCTCAAGCGTCTGAAGTGGTGATGCCCAGTAATCGGCATAGCCATATTGGACCCAATCGCTCATCGGTCTAATACGCAGATTTACCGCGCGATTGATCCAGCCTAGCCGGGAAAGTCCCTCACGTTGCCGACCAAGTGTAAGAATGGACAAGAAATGACGCACAGCCTTTGAGCAGAGGGCCGTATCAGAACGGCAAGCCGCAAGCGTCCTTTCGTCGTTACGAATGCGCGATTGGAGTGCGGCCCACCTGGTAGAAACATTTCCAAGCCAATCGCTTGCTGTAGGCAAGCCAAAAGGTTCTGTAGATCGCAAGGGGGAGCGCTATCCGTCACGTTTGACGTTAGCGAGGCGAGCTGCAGCGGCGTGGGATTTGCCAATTTATTTTTGAGCGCAAGTGCAAGGCTAGGCGCGTCGCTGCGAAGGAGGTCGGGAGGCAATAAAACGTCTTTTCGGGCAAGCGTCAGATGTGGTTCGAGCGCGCCAGCTTGTGGCTCTGCGATATTTTGCGATTTATTCACAGGTAAGAGCCGAATGGCAGGCGTGTTTTCTCCACGTGGTTTGGGAGTTAGTAAAGCCTCTCCGCCATGAGGTGCGAGGTGTGGCCTGAGTAGGCCAACTTGCGAGGCCGTAAAATTGTCCGATCCATGTGCATCGAGGAGTTGGATGTCCGACGTGCGGCTGACGCCCTGGTCGGCTGCGTCGGAGAAACGTCCCGTGTGATTATCTGCAAATGCGATGCTGCAGAGGGCCGCGACTAGAAAAGAAACACGCGCTATCGTGCCGAAGACAGACATGAGTGAACGCCCCGTGCGTCCGGAATGTTGGTCGGAGTTGCCCGATCCCATTCCTGGACATTTGACGGAGATTTTGCGCTCAGACCTTTGCAATGAAGTTTATGGTCCAGGCCTATCGATCTTTCTTGGGTGCCGGGGTGAATCGATTCGGAATGAGGGACTAATGTCTGGAAAAGCCTTGCGGCGTCGGCTGAACCAGTCATGTTAAGTTCTGGGCCGAACGCAAAATACTAGGTTCATGCGGGCGAAGGTTACCCAAGGCTTAACCGCGATACCTTCGTTAAGGTCAAATGTGATTGGTAGCGGCGCTTCTCAGCTTTGGTTTGAGGCGTAAGGCTGATCCAAAACCTCGATAGCGCGCAGATCGTGCTCGACTTTATTTGCTGCATTCAAGGGGAGTACGATTGAGATCACTGCCGATGTCATCCAGAGACACCCGACAGTCGCGCCATTTCGGTCGAACGCCGGGCGGAAGACCACATCGACCGGCGATTGCTTGCCGGTGCCTGCCGGTACCTGCTGTTGAGCCTGCGAATGCGCATGGTTGAGAAATTCTGTGGCGGGGGATCCGTCGCGGTTTGGGGTGATGGTCGCGCGCTAGAGCATTTCCCGCTTAAGACGAAGCATATCCTGCGTGAGCGAGGTAGTTGGCGCATTCGTCTGGGGTGAAGGAATTGAGGACGTTACCGATGGCATCCCAGAGCAAAGCCCTCGTTCGCGCTGCGGCCTTGCGCAGCAGCGTCTTGAGCTTGGCAAACGCGAGCTCGATTGGGTTGAGGTCGCGCGAATAGGGCGGCAGGTAAAGAAGCAAGGCTCCGCGGGCTGCGATGGCGGCGCGTACTCCCTCGATCTTATGGGCCGACAGATTGTCGATCACGACGATGTCGCCGGCCGACAAGTGCGGCGCCAACACGGTCTCGACATAGACCAAGAAGGCTTGTCTGTTCATCGGCCCGTCGAGAACCCAGGGCGCGACGAGCCCGTCGCAGCGCAGGGCGGTGGTGAAAGTGGTGGTCTTCCAATGTCCCCACGGCGCCTTGCAGATCAGCCGAAGGCCGCGTCGGCACCGTCCATGGGTGCGTACCAGCTTGGTCGAGGTTCCAGTCTCGTCGACGAAGATCAGCCGCTTGATGACAAGCCGCAGCTGTTCGGCCGTCCAGCGCTGCCGTGCTTCGGCCACGTCGGGACGTTCCTGTTCGGCGGCGTGCAGCGTTTTTTTGAAGCTGATCGCGTGCCGCCGGAAGAACCGATCAACCGAACTGTCCGTGGTGCGCACCCCGCGCTCCGTCTCCAGCCGCTCGACGATCTACGCCAACGTGAGGTCCGGCTCGTTGTCGATCATTTCCAACAACCATGATGCATGCGCTTCCAGCGGCGAGCGGCCGTTGCTGTTGCGTGGTCGCCGGCTGACGCTGCCGGACTGCTCGTGCCATCCCACCCAGCGGACCGCCTAGGCCGCGCTGACCGAAAAACGCTTGGCCGCAGCGCGCCGTGAGCAGCCTTCCGCCACCGCTTTGATCACCCGCTCGAGAAGATCGTCCGAATAAGGCCGTCGTCCCATAGCTTCCCTCCGAATCAGAGAAGTCATGGATTCACAATCTGATTCTCCCGGGAATTCCCATCTCGATCACATTCGATTCATCACAGGCGGGGAAGGCTCTAGGCACGGTAAGGGGAAACGTCGACGGAGAAAAATATTGCGCCTGCCCTCACTCATTTCGGTGTGTGAGTTCCGACATTCCGTGTACCAAGCTTATTTCGTGTCGAGGGCGTCGACCTGATAGCGCCGGATCTCATCAAGTGGGTCAAAAATAGTGACCCCGCTGGCGGGCCTGATAGAGACTGACTGATCATCGGACAGCTTCGCTATGGATTGTAATTCAAACAGCCGCTGTGCGTTTCGAAAATGGAGGCCGTTATCTCACACTGGTGCGTCACGACGAGATCGAATCAGTTAAGCCCGAAATTGGCCGCTTTCAGAGAATCCCAAGCTACAACGTCAACAGGAGACCTGGGGCCCAGCTAATCGCAATCGTTTCAATGTCGATCTCCGGCAACCGTGCAGCGAAGTGCCGGCCGTGACTTGGCGAAAAATGTGCCGTCGCGGCGTCATGCCCCGATGGCGAAGCGGCGGTCGATGGCGGATCGCACATCGCCAAAGGCCATGCCGTTCAGGTAGCTGAGAAACGGTTAAACGCGTGATTTCGTATCCCGCCCGTATCATGCGCCGTGACTAAGCCCGCATCATTTTGATGCCGAAAGGCATGTCACGACCGCAGGCCATAGCGCGCAAATTCGTCGACGATCGTCGCGTTGAGCGACTTTGCTGCCGCAAGGTCGGCATTACCGGCGGGCACATCGCCCTTTTTTAGCTTGGCGAGTCCGCGTCCGTAAAGCGCACTCGCCAGTTTCGGTTTGACGCGCAAGGCTGAGCTATAGTCTTCGATAGCCAAATCAAATTTTCCCATCTTTAGATAGACTAGACCACGTGAGTCATAAGTCGCAGCATTTTTGGGCTGCAGGGAAAGTGCTTTGTCACAGTCTGTCAATGCCGCTTGCAATCGACCAATGATGGCGCGAACCCAACAACGTCCGTTCCAGGCCGCACCTAGATCGGGTTCAACACGAATTGCATTGCTGTAGTCGTGTATCGCGCGTTCGTAATCATGCCTTTTGTCGTATACTCCGGCGCGATTGACGAAAGCGTGACCATATTTAGCGTTGAGCTTGATGGCCTCATTGAAATCTCGAATCGCGCGGTTGTACTCGCTTTTCATTTTATAAGCGACCCCGCGATTGTTGAAGGGCATGGCATAAGTTGGAGCGAGGCTAATCGCTTGATCATAGTCTTTGATAGCGTGCTCGTAGTCGCCTTTCTTTGAATAGGCATTTCCCCGATTATTGTGGGCAACGGCCAAAATCCGAGCCGGCTCATGGCGCCCATCATTGATCAATCTCGTGCAGCCATCGATCTGAGCGTCAAGTAACTTCGACTGGTTACACAGTTCAAGATTTTGAAGGCGCTGATCAATTCCTGGGGTTATTTGTACGGCGTATGCGACCGACAATGGGAATAGCAACACGAAGGTAGCGCTGCCGCCAAGAATTCCGTATCTTGCACCAAATCTCATGCCGATTTTCCAGAATTCAAGCGACGGCAGCGCCGGTTCGTTGCCTCTTGCAAATATAATTATTGCCAAGGACTTCGTCTTACTGTCGCCGCTTGAAACGAAAACGGTGCCCCGTCAATCGAGATAGCCTTAGCAGCCATTGCAGATTTTGAGGTTCAACTTCTTTTGTTTCTCGAAGGCTCCTGAATTTGGCGATACTCCGCCGCCGTGTGGCTTTATGGTCGCCGCACCGTATTTTTCCAAAATCTTGTTTTTGCCCTTTTCGACCAGCGTAGCAAAAGTAACGCTTCCATCGGAGGAGATCTCAACACGTGGCATCGTCCCACGAATGCCCATGGTGGCGACGGGGGTATCGATTTTCATTTCGCCGGTGCTGGCGGTTTGGCCGGCGATAAAGGTGAACGAGCCCTTGGTCAGGCTAAACAAGGTCGAATTGGCTTTGCCGTTTGGGTCATAGACGAACTTGTTCAGCACCATGCGTGCATTATTGTCCAGCTTGAACGCTGTACCGTCGGCAAAGGCAATGCCGAGCCGCCCATCACTTCCAGTCCGAACTATATCGCCAAGATAGACTGGGTCGCCAACTTTTGCGCTGACGGCTTGGTCGCCGAGCGTTACCAAAACAAGCTTCGCTTTGGCGTGCGTAATGGTGGCCTTACCTTTTGCGGATACGACCTGCCCAATGGGTTTTATCCTGGCATCCTGAGATGGCGGTGGCGTCTGAGAGCTTTGCGCCACTGCGGGTGCTGTGAAAAGTGTCCCAGCAATCAAAATGGCGCTCGTCGCCAAGGCCACGATAGCGAGCGTGCGCATGATAGGCCCTCGTTGCGCAACTACAACATTCTACCTCCACCCACAATATAACGCTACCAGAACTGGGGGCAATCATCTAGTAAAATTAATATTACTTAGCCCCAGAGGTCAAAGGAGGAGCCTGCGGTGAGCCCCCAGTGTCGGGCCGCGGACTGTAAAATGCCGTAAAATCCGCATAAAAGGGACAAATTAAACCATGCTTGTGAACCAAGAACACCCCTTAATTATTGCTTTAACTTGTAATCGAACCAATAATAATTGGGGGCGCTAGGAGAAAAGTCTGCCCACCGGGGCTTCGCGCAACCGGAAAGAGGAAAGGGCCAGTGTCCGGTCGTTCCCGCGATACGCTGACTTCCACAGGTAGTGCAGCCCGCTTTACTTCAGGGCCGGCGGCGCACCTAGAGTTAGAGTGTTTTATTGGCAAAATCGAGACGGTAGTCGGCTCGGGTACACTGACGCGAGTTGACGGAACCGCCTGTCGGGCCAAGGTTGGCGATCTATTACGCCAGGGCGACGTCATCGAGACCGCGGCCGATGGCCGAGTCGGCATTCGCTTTATCGATGGCACGGCCTTCTGCGTGTCGAACAGCGCCCGTATGGTGCTGGAAGCATTCGACTGTAATGGGGCTTCGCCATCGGCCCTAGTTGATGTCACCCACGCCCACGGGACGTTTGCTTTCATCGCTGGCGAAATGATGAAGGCTGGTCGTCTCGCGATCGATACGCCGTTTGCGAACATTCGCGGCCGCTCGCGGTCGGGTGGCATGGGCATGCTATCCATCGCTGCATTGTGGTTCGCTGTCATGGAGGACGCTCACGCGAGCGAGCCCCAAAACATATACGACGACGGAAAAAACGACCTTGTCGGCCTATTGCATATCACTCCAAAAATAAGGGGCATGCTGCCTTTCGATTTTTCTAGTTCGGACGAAACAGTTACAATAACACGCGGATCTTCTTCGCCGGAATTTTCTGTGATAAGCGCTCAGGAGCGAGTGATCCTGCAGGCCGACGCGCGCAGTATGCTCGATACTCTTGTGTCGGCGCTAACGAACCCTGCGAACACAGGGCAAGGCGGATCAAGCACTGACCCTAATTTTCTGACCACTCCGTCCGGGCCGATTATAAAAATTAATCTTAGCTCGCCGCCGTCGACCGTATTCCCGCTAATTTCGCCGTCACCTTCTTCTTCGACGTCTTCGGGGCCACCCCCGCCGCCAGTGTTGCCGCCGCTGTCGCCACCGCCGGTGAATATATATGGAGTTCATTGGATCAAGCCCATCTCCGACAATTGGGTGTTTCAGCCGGGCTGGAATACGGGCATGGTACCCGTTTCCTCCCAGAACATAGCGATCGATGCAATCGGTATCTATACGGTCACGGTCACTGCCCCCTCGACCGTTTTGACCGGTAATTCATTGTTGATTGGCGCTGGCGCAACGCTCAGTGTCGCTAGCGGCACTTTCACAATCAGCAATGCCACCGTCACCATCGCCAACACTGGTGCGCTGGAAACGAAAGGCGGGACGCTGATTATTGATTCCACCAAACTCTACAATTCGGGGAAAGTGACGGCGGTTACCGGCGAGGTGGACCTGATAGACTCCACAGTGTTCAACTCCGGCGGCACGGTTCAGGTCGATAGCGGGGCAACGCTTAATTTTGATGGATCGGCCATCGTCGATGGCACCGTTAACATTTACGGCCTATTCAATTCCACCGGCGCTAGCTCTATCAAAAATGCGGTGATCAGCATCTCCAGTACCGGCACGCTGGAATCGACCAGCGGCGAGCTCGATCTAAATGGCATCGCCACGTTCACTAACAACGGCAAACTGCTGGCGACCGGCAATAGTTTGCTGGTCCTCAACGGCGGCACCATCAATAACACGGGCGGTGGTACGGTTCAGATCGACAATGGCTCAACGATAGAGTTGGTCAATGAGACCGTCATCGGAGGGCAGATCGAGCTAAAGGCCGCGGGCAATGTCACGACCTTAGAGATCGGCAGCAACGTGATCCTCACCGGCGGAACGGTAAGGCTGAGTGATGATCCCAATAATGTCATTGTCAGCAATGGCAGCACCGCGACGCTGGTCAATTACGGGGACATCAGCGGCGCCGGCACGATTGGTGACGGCAGCGGCAGCACCCCCACCGATCTGACGCTGGACAATTACGGCGACATTGCCGCGCTTTACAGCACTGAGCTGGTACTCGACACCGGGTCGAACGCGATCACCAACGAGGCGGGCGGCACGTTGGAGGCGCAGAACGGGGCGACGCTGGAGATTGTCAGCGACGTCACCAATCTCAACGCCACCAGCAGCCAGATCGTGGCGAATGACGGCGGCACGGTTGAGCTGGTTGGCAACACCATCACGGGCGGGACCATTGCGCTCGACGGTTCGGCGGCGGCGACGGAGTTACAGATCGAGGGGACGGTCAATCTCTCTGCGACGACGACGACGACGCTGAGCGACAGCGGGCAGAACGCCATTGTCAGCACGCACGATGAAATTACGGGCGCTGCGACGCTGGTCAATTACGGGGACATCAGCGGCGCCGGCACGATTGGTGACGGCAGCGGCAGCACCCCCACCGATCTGACGCTGGACAATTACGGCGACATTGCCGCTGCCGGCGCCGCCGAGCTGGTGCTCGACACCGGGTCGAACGCGATCCTGAACAACGCGACCCTCGAAGCCACGGCGGGCGGCACGCTGGAGATTGTCAGCGACGTCACGAACAACGGCACGATCCTGGCCAAGGATGGCGGCACGGTTGAGCTCGTCAACAACACGGTCACGGGCGGCGCCATCAATCTGGACGGCTCGAGCCTGGCGACGCAGCTGCAGATCGAGGGCAGCGTCACGCTCACCGGCGGCACGTTGACGCTGACCGATTCCACCAACAACAGCATTATCGGCACCCTCGATGAGGGTTTGCCGACGCCCTCGACGCTGATCAATTACGACACCATCAGTGGGGCCGGCAGCATCGGCGACGGCTCGGGCAATCTGACGCTGGACAATTACGGCACAGTTTATGCTACCGGGACCAATACGCTTATCATCGACACCGGCACAAATGCAGTCACCAACTTCATGACACTTCATGACGTTGGAACGTTGGCGGCCTCAGCCGGTAGCACGCTCGAAATCGATGATGACGTAATCAACAGCGGTATTATCGCGGCCCTCGCTGCCAGCGGGAGCGCGATTGCGACGGTGAACGTCACCGGCAATATTACCGGGTCGGGATCAATCCAAATCTTCGACCTGGCGAACGTTGAAATCAACGGCTCTGTTTCTGGGCAGGTCGTCAGCACGACCTATTCCGGACAAACCGTGTACTTCGAAGATGGTCAAGGCAAACTTGTTCTTGATCAATCGACACAATTCTCCGGATTGATAACGGGCGCTTCACTCGGAGCCGAGCTGACGCCATATGATTTGATTGATCTTAAGGATTTTTCGTACACGGCACATATGTCGGCAACGGCGTCTTACGACTCGGCATCGGACATCAGCACGATCGTGTTTAGCGATGGCACGACCTCTAACGACGTGACTCTCAAGTTCTCGGGTGATTATACCTATGTTGGCTGGACGTTTTCGGACGACGGAAGTCATAACACGCTGATCAATGTGTCACCGGCTTTGTATATCGCCCCTGGCACAACGCTGACGCTCCAAGGCGATACGATTACACAAGATGTCGTTAACGACGGTGGGATCCTAACCTCATCGAATAATGTGTCGACGATCGACGGTAATATCACCGGCACTGGGACCATTGAGATCAAAAATAACACCACCTTAGTGCTGAATGGTGATGTTGGATCAGGCCAGCAGATCGTGTTCCTCACTGGAGGGGGTGCAACAAAAGAGCTCGTACTGGGTGACCCAGGCGATTTTTACGCGACGCCAATTTCCGGCTTTACTCACGGTAATAATGCTATCATTTATTTGCCAACTTTGACTTGGGGCTTCACTTCGTCGACCGTAACGATTACCGCCGTTGCCGGCAATACCGAAACCGTCAGTACCTCTGGGGAGAGCATCACCGTAACTACCAATGCGGGGGACACATTAACTACTGTCACCGTAACCGACATCGTAACCGGTACGTCCGGTATATTCAACCTGAGTGGCGGCTTTACCGGAGCCTCCTCCTCCTTCACATTTGCGAAAGACACCGGCACCGGCGGCACGTATTTCCTGGACCCGCTCACAATCAGTAGTGGCGCCACGCTGGAGCTCCACAGTGCAAGCACAGACAGCGTGTTTTTCCTGAATGATGCGGGCAATACCGGCACGCTGCTGTTAGACGATCCCATTGCATACTCTGGCACGATCTTCGGATTTGCTGGCACTAGCACCATCTCGGATACAATCGTCCTCAAGGGAATCGCATTCGACTCGGGGACTACGTGGAATTACACCGAAAACAGTTTAGGGTCGGGCGGCACGCTCACCCTCTATAAGGGGACAACGATCGTTGATAGCATTAATTTTTTCGGTAGTTACACGACAGCCAATTTCACAGTCCAAAGTGACGGTCATGGCGGTACTCTAATCACCGATCCACCGACCTCGACCTCGACCTCGAGTGGCGCCACCACATCGACTGCGGGCGTTGGTTCTACAACGGGTTTATTGTCGACCGGTACAGATGCCACACTGACCACGAATACCGATTCGGTGCATTTGGTTGACGGCACGAACCACGTGTTCGGTACGGACCAAACTACCAACAACGGTGACACAATAACCGGCGGCACGGGCTCGGATACGCTGACCATCGATACTGGGCCGGGGTTGGACCACACTTATGTCTTCGGCGATGGAGAAAGCGGCCATTTTGATTTTGGGCTTACTAATTTCGAGAACTTGACGCTTACGGATGCAAAAGCGGACGCCAGCCACGAAGATACGATCACTGTAACGTTCGATTCCCATTTCAAAAACGGTGAGACACTAACAGTCGATGGCTCAGACCTACACAATCTGACGGGGGCCAATCTGACTGTTGACGCTCATCTTGCCACGCATGATTCCTTTGTCTTCATTGGCAGCGACAAAGCCGATACTCTTATTGGTGGTTCGCATAATGACACGATTACGGGCGGCGGCGGCGGCGATACACTGACGGGGGGCGGCGGTAATGATACTTTCGTCTTTAAGGCTATAACGGATTCGCAGCCGGGTGCTGATCATTACGACACCATCACAGACTTTGCGCATAGTTCAGACCATATCGACCTTTCAGCAATCCTTGGGTTGAATAGCAACAATCAGGCTGTCGAGTTCCAGTCGCTGACGTCAATGCCCACGAGCATTGCGGCGCATACTATCGATATCGTAACAATCAACGGTAATACTATCGTCTGCGCCAATGCGAGCGATGTGACGCAATCCATCGACCACGCTGATATGGAGATCCACCTGAATAACGTGACCAATGTGCAATCGAATGATTTTATTCTTCACCACTAAGAGCCGATCCAAGAAGTTAGGATTCAGGAGCAATGGGCTGGCAGGGTCAGACGTCAGCCAATGCATCGGTATTACGTTGCACTTCGACGCGAGTAAGAATTGGCAGTTCATCCAAGCGCGTTAGATCGACGTCCGTCCCACGACATTATGGTGCGAGCCGTTTCTTGTAGAACGGTACATTGCGTTGCGCATGCAGAACAAGTGGCCCTAGTAGATTTTCCTGATAGATGCGAAGCGTGCGCGGGTGTAAGCGCTGGGTTTCCGCGAGAACGTTGCGGATTTTTCATCACCATATGATCAATCTGATTTGCGTTCATTGGTCGGTAAGCCGTAAGCCTCCGGTGAAGCTTTCAATTACCCACATTTCGACGCTGGCCGCATGAGGCAAGCAAATCAGATTTCTTGAATCGGATGAATCGGTTGTGATTCCTTTTCGAGCACCCTAATCGATTCGGA
>JARRNI010000316.1:0-6726 GCA_037385125.1 Pseudolabrys sp. | reverse complement strand
CTGCTTGGGCGTCGGATGAAGATACTAGCGCCACGCCGGCCAGAGTCATCGCCAGCGCGAGACCGAGCCATACGGATCCATAGGTCGATTTTTTCAGCATTTCATTGCTCCTTGCTTCGCGCCGTCTCCGGCGATCGCTGTCGCAGAAGATTGTTATACTGACGCAACGCCCCCTCCATAGCTGGCCATTCCGCTTGCGCACCGTGCCACGACGTGGCGAGATGCGTCCCTTCCGGCACATCGAAACCCAACCGCTTTCATCCGGGTCACTTGCAACTGTTTCCCGAAAGTCCGCGCGTGTTCTTTATGCCCTTGAAACACAGTATTTCGGAAATTCCCTTGCTGGCTTTTCGCGTGCTATCGAGTTGATGCCACCAGCTGGCGGGTAAGTTACCGTCTTTATCGGCGCAGGCCCTGCGGCATTTCCCGCCGACAACAACCGCCGCACAGCCGTGCGCGCAGCTGATCGAGCAATTGTCGACCCGGCAGGTTTCGGCATTGCTTGCGCCGGCGCTGAGTAAAATGACCCCGAACGCCGCCAACGTCACGTATGCCAGTCGCATGTTATCCTCCGCCGTTACCGATTGATCTCGTTGGCTTCTCCCGCTCTCCCTGAGGCAAAGACTAGCTCGGTTCGAAAAATTTCCGCTCCTCGCAGCACCGAAGGTTTCCTCCCTTGGCCGTCAATAGCATCGAACCGATAAATCGTGATGTTTGCCCGAGGGTTTGTGGGTCGGACCGATGTAGTCGAATCTGAGATGCGCTACGCCGGCCTTGACGCAAGTGATACGGAATCGAAACGGCGCCGGCGCGCCAACAAGGCCCGGCTTGTGACCGCCGCGGGCGTAGCCGAGCGAATCGACCTTCACCACATTGGTACCGGTCGACCGACCCCGGTTGAGGTACCAGTGATAGCCGGTCGATGGATTGCCGGGCAGATCGAAGACCCGGCTGTGATGGAGGGCCAGATTACGAGCGGAGTCAGCGGCCACGGGGGCACCGATGCAGAGCGCGGGTCTCGTGCGGCGCGTTTAGATACGCCGACCAGCGATGCTTCTTCATGATCTCAGGGCCGGCAAGGAGCTCCGCTTGCCGTGCATTGGTACTTCTTGGTCTGCGGGTTCTGACTGCAGGTGATCGAGCCCTTCGCCATGTTCCAGTTGGCGTAGGCGTGACCAACGCTCGATCGTACCTTATCTTCCCAGGCCTTGATCGCGCAGGACCGGACCACTTTTTGTGGTGACTTCACCTGCAATGAGCAGGAAGCCGAGTACGACCGTCTCAGGCAGCTCGCAGCTTCCGCGCGGGCGGCAAACATCGTTGCGACGAAGGGGAGTGCGATAGCAGCTACCGCGAGTGACTTCCGCAATGAGCACATGGATAGGCACCTCCTGGAGAGACACAGATTCAATGGCGACCGCCGGGGCGTGTTCCTTGAGATAGATCAAAAAATCCATGATCCGTTGAGACCCGAAACGTTACGGGGACGATTCACCGCGTGGTGATCTGGCCCCGTGTGCGGATGTCGAGAGCTTGGTGCAACACCCGCGACAGAGCCAACGCGGAACGTAGATGAGAACGCAAAGCACATGCTTTTATAGTATAATTATACTTATTCCCAGCGGAGGAAAAAACGCGTTCCATGACTAGGGCGCGAAATGCGGAGCCCGGTGTTATTAGGAGGGTGAGCACACCCCGACCGGTGGGCGTCTTCGACCAGCCATGACGGCGGGTGACCGGTTAGCGGCGCCGGCTAAGATGGCGGCTCGTCGCACGCCCGACCACGAGGGCCTCGAGGTCCGCTTTGCCCCGTAAAGTGGAAGTCCGCAGCGGGCACGGCCCGCCAACGGCCAAAGGCCGGCATCCTGACACCTCAGCCAGCTGCCGCCTGACCCCAAGTCGAGCGCGCGTCATGCCATGGCTGGTGTCAATGGGTCTGCCCGCTCATGGGCAGCGAGTCGGCATCGCACAGACTCTTATCAGGCTCTTTGCCATTGAAATAATCGTCCATGTCCAGGTCCAGGAAGTGATTGCTGGCCTTGCATTTGGCGCGCAGCACATCGCGAGACTTGAGCAGGATTTTCCCGAACGCGCTGATCTGACGGGACGAAAAAAGCGCTTCGGTCCGAAAGAAGGCCTTCACGCTCGGGTCGGTCTCCCATTTGTTCGCCAATTGCATGAGCCCCACGTAAGTCTTGGGATGCATATGCCTGACGTTGTTCAAATAGCCATGCTTGACGATCTTGCCCGGGCCCTCGATCAGGCCGCAGTCGTTGTCGACCAGGTGCAACCTTTTCACCGTGAACTGCGGCATGCCGGCAGGAACGTTCTTGGCCGATTTGGCGGCCTTATAATCGCTTCCATCCCGATAGACGACTTTAGTCGAGAAATCGATATTCCCACCCGAAGTCCGGTCGTTTTGCTGCATGAGCGTATCGATCAGCAGCATCTCGCTCATGTCACGCATGGCGAGCAGTCTTTGCGCGGTGGCTTGCGTGAAATTCCGGCTGCCGATAATTTTCGCCGCAGGTCGCGAATTGGTGACGTCTCTGTACGCCGACAGGGCGCTGATGACGGTCTGACCGGAGCGGGAGCTCGTGACCCACTCCCTGTAATGCGCCGTGTTGTGATTCTTGGCAATCAGCGCGCCGAAGATCTGACTGTTGTCGACGGTAAAAAGCGATGCCGGATTTCTGCTCGAGCCATATCTGTAAGCAGTGAAGTTGCGCCAGCTCTTTCTCAAAGAGTGATTGCGCGTGACCTTGGAGATCGAAAGCGCCTGGCGAACGATCTTGTCGTGCTGGCCGAAATCCATCGTCCGAATGACCGCTGGCGCGACCTGCGCGATATCCCCCAACGCGCGTGATACATGATAATAGCCGAGAATTGACGACGTGCTGGTGCAGGTGCGGTCGTCGTCCGTTTGTTTGAACTTGGCGATTTGCTTGACGCCCTTGGGGCGTTTCTTGGCTTCGATCGCGACGCATTTTGCAGCACTCTGCAGTCCAGACTTCGTCTGCCCGTCCGGGATACGATAGAGAAGCACGCCCGCGCTCGTGCTGCTTGTTTTCGGACAAACGACCACGGCGCCGGATGAGTCCGTCGTGCCGGACGGCTCATAAAAATTGTATTTGCACAGTTCCTGTTCTCTTTTTTGGTCGGACTTTCGGTAGTCGGCGAAGGCGAGGTGCTTCGGCACAATGCAGATTTCCTGGGTGGATTTCCCCGGCACCGCGAACTTGACCGTCGCCTCGCCGCGCGATGCATTGGGGTCAAACGACCCACTGGCATTTGCGCCCAGTGTTCCGGCGCCCGACGCGATGGCCGCCACGCTGATTAAAATGGCGGCTGAGGCGGACGGGCTCATTATGTTTCGCTCCTGGGCATCACTTGTCGTGGAAATTCACACGAGCAAGTTTGAGATAAGCCTTGACGACAGGTTTTGTTGCGTCGTGGAACGCTTCCGTGTCATTTTCGATAAGGGCGCGATAACGGGCGGCTGCGGCTTGGCGTCCGTGGGCGAGACCGAGCACGTTGGCGTCGAAAACGGCAAGCGCATCCAGGAAGGCGACCTTCCTGCGTTTTCTGCTCGAATAGGGCACGTCGATGAGCGATACTTGCTTCTGGCGCTTCCAAAACAGGCCACTTCCCGGAACGTCAACCAGGTCATAGGCGGACCCATCCAATCCGGGCCAAAACGTCTGGCGGACTTCATTCAGCCATTCATGCACCGGAGGCTGCGCCCGATAATTGGCGACCGCTGGGTCGCTGTGCTGCTTCAGCTCCATGATGCGGCGGGATTTGCGACTTTCGACCAGGATCCAGATGCGTAGCTGGCCGACGCTGCCGCCGCGCGTTTCGGGCCGGATTGCCAAGTCAATGACATTTCGATCGGGCAACAGGCTTTCGATTGTCGCGCGGGTGATCTTTGCCTCGTAGGGCTCGATCTCTCCCTTTTTGAATTTGAAGCCGTTTTTTGATGAGTTTTTCTCGGCGTACTGCGCCGCCATGTTATCGTACTTGGCGACAGGGATGGCCAGCAGGGCGCGCACCTTCTTGGGCGACGCCAGCTTCTTGCCTGCGAGACCGGCCAGGTAGCCCTTTTCCAACGAACGCTGCTTGATTTTGTGGCTGATCGACTTCGAAGAAATCACGTAGCGCACGAAATCGAGCACAAACGGCCCGTAGCCGGCATCGTCGAAATCGACGTCGACAAATCTCATCTGTCTCGGCCCGCCGACCCGCCGGAGCGGAAGAGGTGAGAAATTGCCCAAGTGCGGGTCGCCGGCGATGATTCCTTCGAAAGAAAGGTAGCGATGCAAGCTGCTGAGATCCGCGCTATTTTTCATGTAGCCCCAATACTGTTGGGTATTGCTGCGGATCAGCTGCGACAGATCCTTCGAGGTGTGGACCTGATCGAAGTGGCCCCTTGTGGTGCGCGCATCCATGGGCGTTACAAATCGCAGTTCCTGGCCTTCAATGGTTGGCCTGAAAAGTGCGCCTGAAGATCTAGATCGAGCTTCAAGCGGCCCTTCAGGCAGGCCTGATGCAGCTTGCTGGCAATATCCTTCAGATTCTTGCGCACCCTCGCATAATCATGGGAGGTGAAAAGCAGTTCGCGCATGAAGAATTCTTTGGTATCCGCAGCGTCGGCAACGGCGTCAAAATGCAGAAGGAGACGATAGGTTTTCGGGTCGATGTGCGCGACGCGGTCGGCTAGGGCCGTTTGCTTTGCGATATTGTCCTTGGCGACGCCGCAGTCATTATCCTTCAGGAGCATCTTCTTGACCTGAACGGCATTGAGCTGCGCTGCCTCCTCGGGCGTGAGGCCCTTCTTCGACTTCAGCTTGGCGCTGCCGTCTTGATTCCGGTCGTTGGCATCGAGGTAGTAATAGGTCGTGAAATAATGAATGTTGCCGAAGCGATCTTGCTGGTTCATCAGGGTATCGATGACGATCATGTCCGCGGCATCTTTGAGCTGCACCATCTTCTGGACATTCTGGGTCGTAAAGTCTCCCCCCACGAGCGTGCTGATGTCCGTCTTGCGGGCCAGCATTCGCACGATCGGGTTGTTGTCGCGAAACCTCCGCGCGCGGGAAACGTTGTTCCCGCCGCCATTGAAGAAAGCCTTGTAGAAGCTTTCCCCTCTCGGATTCTTGCTGAGCGCGCCGTAAGACTGGGCAAAATCGTCGGTGAGCAAACGATCCCGCCGCCTGCTTCCGGCGCCAGCCTTGAGCTGCGACACCAGGCCTGACCAAGTTGTATGAATGAGGCTGCCCGACCGCGTCCTGGCCAGCGCCTCGCGGCCGAGGGCGATGTGATTTTTCAGGTCGAACGTGCGCAGAACCGCCGGCGGGACGTCACCGATGCCGCCGAGCATGCGCGACACGTGGTAATAGCCGAGGATGGAAGGCGTATAGCTGCAGCTCGTACTCAGCTTGTATTTGGCGATTTTTTTGGCGCCGGCGGTCTTGCAGCGTGCGGCCTCCACCTGGTCCGGGGTGCTTCCTTGCGGCAGCGAGTAAAAGTCAAGGCCCGGGTTGGTGCTGTTGAGCTTCGGACAGACGGCCGCGTTCTTATGCTCATCTAGGTTGCAGAGATCGCGCTCGACCTTGCTGTCCTTTTTGGAATAGTCGGCACCGGCAAAATGCTGCGGGATGACGCAGACTTCGGGATTTCTACCCGCTACCGGAATATCCACGATTTTTTCGCCGCGCTCCACGTGAGTCGATAGCGTGGCATGCGCGAGCCCTGGCGCGAGGCATGTCACAGACAGGAACAGGAGCCCCGTCAGCTCGACTCGAAGTGCGCATCTCTCTAAGCAGCTTCCTCGACTTTCCATCGGTCGACCTCAATCCTTGGCACTCCGAAGAGCAAGAAAGACGAGACAAACGGGCAATAAGCGTCCGCCTTCTCGGCACACGCTGAGGTCGCTTGGAAACCAATTAATAAAAAGGGTACCGCCATAACGCGATTGCGGTCAAATTGCATCTTTAGAGTGCAGCAATCTATTGATAGGCATATGTTTCTGGCTTGCGTCGAGGTTGGGTCAGGCGCGCCGGTCAGCCCTCGTCCGCGACAAGTCCGCGACGCTTCCGACAGCCGACGTTGTCCGCGCCCGCGCCAACAGCCGGCTCGGGTCAAACGCGGCGATGGCCACCGTGTCCGCAATACGCCCGGTTAACGGCGCCGGACCGGTTTCCGCTTGCCGCGGGCCCCGGCCACGATATCGGCGATGAAGCGCGGCAATGCGAAGGCGCCGGCGTGCGCTTCCGGCGTCCAGTATTTGGTCGCGAAACGCCCCGCCTTACGATAGCGCTCGGCCAGCAGGCGGACGGAGGTCTTTCGCAACCGCTCGTCGTCGCTGGCAAAGCCCATCGCCATCAGCCCGCCCACATAGGTCGGCACGGCCGCGACGTAGCAGGTCGCCTCCGCAAACAGCGCATCGAAGTGCCCGATGCTGGCGGCAAGCTCGCCCGCCTGCAGGAACGGCACGCCGTTCTGCGTCACCAGCACGCCGTCCTTGTTCAGGCAGCGCTTGCAGGCGGCATAGAATTCGCGCGTGAACAGCACCGCGCCCGGCCCCCGCGGGTCGGTCGAATCAACAATGATGACGTCGAAACGGCGGCGGGTCTCGGCCACGTATTTCATGCCGTCGCCGATCACGCTCTCGAAGCGCTTGTCGGCGAACGCCGGTCCGGTGAATTCGGGGAAATGCTCCCTGGC
>JARRNI010000315.1:0-10260 GCA_037385125.1 Pseudolabrys sp. | reverse complement strand
GGCATGATGGAGGAGCCCGGCTCGTTGGCCGGCAGGCTCAGCTCGGCGAGCCCCGAGCGCGGGCCGGAGCCGAGCAGGCGGATGTCGTTGGCGATCTTGAACAGCGCGACGGCGGCGGCGTTGACCGCGCCGTGCACATAGACATAGGCGTCGTGGCCGGCCATGTGCTCGAACTTATTGGGCGCGCTCACGAACGGGATTCCGGTGAGTTGCGCGACGCGCTTGGCGAACGCCCGCGCGAATTGCGGCCTGGCGTTCAAGCCGGTGCCGACCGCGGTGCCGCCCTGCGCCAGCGGATAAAGCTCGCGCTGTGCTGAGGCGAGCCGTGTAACGGACGATTTCACCTGCGCCGCATAGCCGGAGAATTCCTGGCCGAGAGTGATCGGTGTTGCGTCCATGGTATGGGTGCGGCCGATCTTGATGATCTTGGTGAACTGCATCGCTTTCTTGTCGAGCGCGGCCTGCAATGCCTTGAGCGCGGGAATGAGATCGTCGCGGATCGCGATCGCCGCCGCGATGTGCATGGCAGTCGGCACCGAGTCGTTGGACGACTGGCCCAGGTTGACGTGATCGTTGGGGTGCACCGGCTTCTTCGATCCCAATTCGCCGCCGAGCGCCACGTTGGCCAAGTTGGCGATCACCTCGTTGACGTTCATGTTGGACTGGGTGCCCGACCCGGTCTGCCAAACGACCAGCGGGAAATGATCGTCCAGCTTGCCGTCGACGATATCCTGCGCGGCGGCGGCGATGGCGCGCGCGCGGCTGCCATCGAGCGCGCCGAGCGCGCGGTTGGTCTCGGCGGCGGCGCGCTTGACGAGGCCGAGCGCGCGCACGATTTCGATCGGCATGCGCTCCGAGCCGATGCGGAAATTGGCGAGCGAGCGCTGGGTCTGCGCGCCCCACAGCCTGTCACGGTCGATATCGAGCGGCCCGAAGGCGTCGCTTTCGACGCGCGTCTTTGTCTTATGCGCTGCGCGCGTCTTGGGGCTCCGCGGCTTGCCGCGGGCTGTGCGCGTCCCCGCCATTATTTCTTGCGGAAGCGGTCGAGGCGGACGACTTCGCCGCCGCCGGTGGGCTTGTCAGGCGGCGGCTCGGGCGCGGCCTCCGCCGCCGGTTGTTCCGGCACGGGCGCCGGCGGCGCTGCCGCCGGGGCCGGCGCCGGCTGCGGCTTGCCGCCGCTGATCTTGTCCATGCCGGGCGCGTTTTGTGCCTGCTCGGCTTCGCTCAGTTCCTCGAATTGCAGGCCGAACTGCACCGAAGGATCGAAAAAGCCGGTGACCGCATCGAACGGCACCGCGAGCTTCTCCGGGATGCCGCCGAACGACAGCCCGACCTCGAAGCCTTGCTCGCTCACCGCCAGGTCCCAGAACTGGTGCTGCAGGATGATGGTCATTTCCTCCGGATATTGCCCGCGCAGCCGGTCGGAGATGCGCACCCCGTCGGCCTGGGTGTCGAAGGAAATGTAGAAATGATGGTCGCCCGGCAGGCCGTTCTTGGCGGCGTCGGCGAGCACGTCGCGCACCACGCCGCGCAGCGCCTGCTGGGTCAGGAGGTCGTAACGGATATGGTCGGGCATGCGATGATGTGTCTTCGGGGCCGAAACCGTCGGGATGCTAACGCGCTTGGCGGCGAAATTCATCCCTCCGCGGCCGCAAGGCGGCCTTGTCACAAAGTTCAATGCGGGCGGGAAAGTGGAGGCTTCTGTTGCCAGGTGCCTCCGAACCCCGCCTGACGGTGCTAACCCGTCAGGGCTTTAAGTCGGTCTTTCGGACTGCTTACGCGGCCAGAGCAACCGGAGCATAGTTGTCGTTGGCAACTATGAGATTGGCCCGATAACGGCGGAACCATGCCGAGCGAAAGTCCGTCCTTTACGCCCTCGTCGATCCTGTTTCGGCCCCGCCGAAGCCCGTTCTTGCCGGGTTTTGGTGGAGCCGCCGGGTACTGCCCCCGGGTCCGATGGGTTTATTGCGACGGCCGTTTATCGCCATAGCCGGGTTGTCCCGGCACCCGGAATATAAGCGCGAATGGTTACGGAAAAAAGGGCCCTGAGGCTGCTTTCGCGGGAAGGAAGTCCTATCCTGAGGCGCTTGCGACGCGCTCCGGAAGCCTCCGAATGCCTATTGCACCACGACCGTCCCGTGCATGCCGGCTTCGCGGTGGCCGGGGATCAGGCAGGCATATTCGAAGGTGCCGCGCTTGGTGAATTTCCACATTCTCGTAGCCTTCGTTGAACAGCTCGAAGCGGATCTGCTCGCCCTTGCGCACGACGATGCGTGCCGGCTCGAAGTACATCTTCTTGCCCTGCTCCTCCATCGACACCTTCACGGTGCGCGCGGGCTTGGCCGGGTTGCCGGGCCGGCCGGCGGTGAAGTGATGGCCGCTATGGGCTGCCGCGGATGCGGCGCCGAGCAGCAGCGCGGCGGTGACGGTCGCGATGACTCTCATGCCGAATCGTTCTCACTCGATAGCTGGATGACGTGTAGCAGCGGTTCCCGCCTTCGCAACCGCCAACCGGGCCGGTGCGGCAATTGATCCAAGTGACCGTTAATGGCGCCGGTCCGGCAATTGACTTAGGTTAATGTGACGCAGTGGAGGTCGATCCCGGCAGAGGAGGCCGTCCCGTTGAAAACAACGGCGAGTGCGATCAGCCAGATGGCAAAGCGGCGCACAAGTGCTGCGATATCTGCAGCGTTGCCAAGGTGATCAATGACGTTGCCGCGATTCCCGTGGCGTTTTCTTACTCTTCTGTTGCGTTCCGTGTTCGGGCTGGCGATCTGGATCGCGCTGGCGATTGGCTAGGTGGGGTCTGAACCTGGCCGTGCATTCTGGGTGGGCGTTTCTCGCCAGCGGAGGTTCACCATGCTCCCACCTTTGTAAAATCGCAGGGTTCCGGCGGGAGAGGCGGCGCGGCGAATCTGGTAAGGCATTTGGGCGCGGTGCGGCCGGGTTTGCCGGCGACCATCGCGTCGTCACAATCCTGTTCCTCAGTCAGTGCGCGGCCGCCGGGGGCGGCCGCGGGCGGGGAAACCGGCACCCGGGTCAGAGCGGGACGCTCCTCACGCGACATCGAGTAACGCGCCGCGTGGCGCAGCAAGAGAGAAAGGCGCCGCACGGGCGCATGACGGGTATGAAGGGCAGGGGACTGCAAACCGCAATGACGCTTCGCGCCGGGGCATTTTTCTCCGCTCTTTCCGCTCTGCTGCTGCTGACCGCCGTGGCGCCCGCCGCGTCGGCGCAGGTGGTCGGCCTGCCGCGCGTGCTGGCCGCGGCCGAAAGCGGCAAGGCGGCTCCGGCTGCCGGCGACAAGAAGGCGGCTGCCACCGACGCGAAGCCGGCGGCCAGCGACAGCAAGCCGGCTGCCGCCCCGGCCAAGGCGCCCGCGTCCGCGCCGGCCAAGCCGGAGCCCGATCCGTTCGGGCGCGAGACGCCGCAGGGCATGGTGTCCGGACTGATGAACGCGCTGGCCGCCCCCGACTACGAGCGCGCGTTGCAGTATTTCCAGACCGACCAGGTGCCCGGCGTGCCGCGCTGGTACGTGCTGTCCGGGCCGCGCCTGGCGGAGCGCTTCCAACAGGTGCTCGACCACGCCGGCGACGTGGTCACACCCGCCGAGCTATCCAGCAGTCCCAGTGGCAACGTCAATGACGGGCTGCCGCAAAACGAGGAGCGCTTCGGCGAGATCAAGGCGGACGGGCGCAAGGTGCCGCTGCTCGCCGTGCGCGTCAAACGCGACGGCAAGGATCTCTGGCTGGTCTCCTCCAAGACGTTGAGCGAGGTGCCGAGCCTCGCGCGCATTCTCGACGTCGGCGCGCCCGGCAACTCCTGGCTCAGCCGGCTGCCGGAAGGACCGACCGTTTTCGGCGCGCCCGCCTCGAACTGGCTGGCGCTGCTCCTTTTGGCTGCGGTCAGCTTCGGCTTCGCCTGGGCGCTGGCGGCGCAGCGCGAGCCAATCGAGCGGCTGCTCAGGCGCGGCGGCGGCGAGACCAAGCTGTCGGGCTTCATCGAGAAGTCGGCGGGGCCGGGGCGGCTGTTGCTGGCGCTGCTGCTGTTCGGGCTGGCGCTGCAGGGGCTCGGCATTTCGGTGATCGCGCGCTACCGCGCGATGTTCGCCGTGCAGATCATCGGCTGGTTCGCGGTCGCCTGGCTCATATGGCGCTGGTCGGACGCCGCCGGCGAGGTAGTGCTCAGCCGCATGTCGCAGCGCGGCCAGCTCTCGGCCTATTCCGCCATCAGCTTCTTGACGCGCGCCTTCAAGGCGCTGCTAGCGGCGCTGTTCCTGGCCGCACTGCTGCGCGCCTTCGGCGTCAACGTCACCGCCGGCCTCGCCGCCCTCGGCGTCGGCGGCCTGGCGGTCGCGCTCGGCGCGCAGAAGCTGTTCGAGAACCTGATCGGCAGCCTGACCGTGCTAGCCGACCGGCCAGTGCGCGTCGGCGACTTCTGCCGCTTCGGCAGCACGCTCGGCACCGTCGAGGAGATCGGCATCCGCTCCACACGCATCCGCACGCTCGATCGTACGGTGCTGACTGTACCCAACGGCGAGTTCGCCAATCGGGCTCGGCGCCTATTCGCTCGACGTCGAGATCTTCGCCTATGTCTCGGCCTGGGACTATGCGAGCTTCCTGGAAATCCAGGAGGAGCTGCTGCTCTCCTGCATGCAGATCGTGGAAGCGAGCGGCACCGGCTTCGCCTTCCCCTCCTCGACGCTCTATCTCGGACGCGACGGCGGGCTCGACGAGAAGCGCACCCGCGCGGCGGAGATCGCGATCCGCACGCAGCGGGAAGAAGCGGCGGAGTAGAGGGCGATCCCAGACGTGCAGCGCGCCCGGCGCGCTCAAGCCACCCGGATCGAATTGAGGAAGCTGTCGACCTCGTCGGTCAGCCGCACGCTCTACACCCCCAGGGCCTTGGCCGATGCCAGCACCTGGGTGGACACGGAACTGGTCTCGACGGTCCGCCTGGTTCACATCGCCGATGTTCTCGGCCACGCGGGAGGTGCCTTGTGCGGCCTGCTCGGCGTTGTCGGCAATCTCGCGCGTGGCCGAGTTCTGCTCTTCGACGGTGCCGGAGATCATGCCGGCAATGTCGGCAATACGTGCAATCGTGGCACCGATTCCCTTGATAGTGGCGACCGAATCGCTGGTCGCCGCCTGGATGCCGGCGACGTAGTTGCTGATCTCCTCGGTGGCCTTGGCCGTCGGCGCCGCCAGCCCCTTGACCTCCTGCGCCACCACAGAAAAGCCCGCCGGCCTTGCCGGCGCGCGCGGCTTCGATAGTGGTATTGAACGCCAGCAGATTGGTCTGCTTGGCGATGGCCGAGATCAGCTTGACCACTTGGCCGATGCGGCCGGCGGCCTGCGACAGTTCGGTGATACGGGCGTCGATCTTCTGCGCCTGGCTGACCGCGTCGGTGGCGATGCCTTCCGATTCATGCGCCTGCCGGGCGATCTCGGCCACCGAGCTGGTCAGCTGCGCCGCCGCCGAGGCCACCCGCCTGCACGTTGACCGAAGCCTGTTCCGAGGCGGTCGCCACCGCCGTGGCCGAATGCTGCGCGGTGTCGGAGGCCTGGTTCAGCGTCTCCACCGTCGCTTCCAGCTCGGTCGAGGCGGAAGAAACGGTGCCGATCACCTGAGGGAAGGAAGAGCCCAGCCGGTCGACCGTCTCCTGCTTGGCGCGCAGGCCGAAGTCGAGATAGATCGCGATGGCGATGTCCATGTCGAGCAGGGCGCCGTGGTGAGGGCGCTCAGCATCGCCGCTTTTTTGGCCGGCGCGCCGCCTTTCCCGAAGCGCCCGACGCGCGCCTCCGTTTCGATGGCGCGCGTGAGACCGGCGATGAGAAAGCTGTATCCGCCGATATACCATTGCGGCGCCAGGCCCAGCCGATGGTGGACCGCGCCGACGCGGGTGACGGATTCGACATAGGCCGCGTCGAAGACGCCGTCCGAGATCATGTCCCAGTGCTTGATCTGCATCTCGCGGGCGTGACGCATGATCGAGTCGTCGGGAAACAGCCGCGCCACCTCGGGAAACTGCCGGATGTGGGCATAGAGTACGTCGAGAACGCCGGGCAGCGCGCGGGCGATCACCGGCTTCAACGCGCGCAAGGTGGCGCGCAGCTCGTCATCTATGCGGACGAAACGCAGACGCGCGTCGAGCGTATCGCTATTGCCCATGATGACCGCCTCCGAAGGCATCAAGCATGCACGGAAAAACATATCGAGTTCGTCGTTAAAAATTGGTGGCTAACGCCATACTTGTCTCGCCTGTTGGTCGCCGCGCGTGAAAAATAATTCGCGCGTCTCATCTTTTTGCCGCCGAACGGGACGACCGATAATCCAGTTTATCAAGATGTCTTATGCGCTTCGCTTCGCCGTGACCGGACGGGCGTCGACTCACAAGGCACGCGAGACGCGGCCTGCCGGCCCGGGGCCGCAGGTCCCGGGAACCGGCGCTGCCCCGCGGCGGTTGACATGGGTCAATGAGGCCCCTCCGGGCTCGGCTAACAAGCCACCTGCGCGGCGTTTCCGCCGCGGCGGCAAAAAGGATACGAGACGCCATGGCCTATTATTTCAGCAAGACCGTGCCGGCCGGCTTCGACGAGGCCGTCAAGCGTACCACCGAAGCGCTCAAATCGGAAGGCTTCGGCATCATCAGCGAGATCGACGTGAAGAAGACGCTGAAGGAAAAGATCGGCGCCGATTTCCGCAACTACCGCATTCTCGGCGCCTGCAACCCGAAGCTCGCGCACGAGGCGCTGCAGCTCGAGGACAAGGTGGGCACCATGCTTCCCTGCAATGTGGTGGTGCAGGAGGTGGACGGCGGCAAGACCGAGGTGGCGGCAATTGACCCGGTCGCCTCCATGCAGGCGATCGACAATCCGAAGCTGCGCGAGGCGGCCGCGCGCGTGCAGGGCATGCTGAAAAAGGTCATCGCGGCGGTTTGACGGACTCCGCCCGCTTCGACTGCGCGCGCTTTGCGCCGTGCGCCTCACGCCGGCGCGATGTCCTTGCCGATGGGCCAGAGCGCCAGGCCTGCGAGCTTGAGATGCGCCCAGGCGAAGGGCAGGCCTATGATGGCGATGGCGAGCAGGAACGCCGCGATCAGGTGGCCGAGCGCCAGCCACCAGCCGGCCAGCACCAGCCAGATCAGATTGCCGATAATGCCGAGCAGGCCAGTACCGATGCCGCTCGGGTGCTCGACCATGGTGTGCCCGAAGGGCAGGAGCGTATAGAGCGCGATGGTCAGCGCCGCGCGCGCCCACGGCAGGCCAATGATGGTGATCGCCATGATCAGTGCGGCGATCAGCCAGCCGACCGCCATTTCCAGGCCGCCGAACACGATCCACAGCACGTTCAGCAAGAGGCTCATGGCCGACATTTCAGACACCACAGATCTGGGGCCAGGGGTCAGCGACCAGTAATCAGTAATCGCTGGTCGAGCCAGATGCGAGGAACTCCCGATTCCCGATCCCTGGTATCTGAAACCTGCTTTGCCGGATCTGGCGGCGGCTGCTAAAGGAGCCCGCGCAGGCACCGCCCGCCGCGTCCTTCCCCCGAGACCGTGACGATGATCGACCAGCTGCTATCCGCGATCGTGGCCTGGGTCGTCGCGGTGATCTCGGCGACCGGGTATCTCGGCGTGGCGGGGCTGATGGCGATCGAGTCGGCCTGCATCCCGCTGCCCTCCGAGGTGATCATGCCGTTCGCCGGCTATCTGGTCTCGATCGGCCAGCTAAGCCTGGTCGGCGTGGCCACCGCCGGCGCGCTCGGCTGCAATGTCGGCTCCACGCTCGCCTATTACGTGGCGGCCAAGGGCGGGCGCGCGGCCATCGACCGCTGGGGCCGCTACGTGCTGATGAGCCACGCCGACCTCGACCGCACTGAGAAGTTTTTCGGCCGCTACGGCGCGCTCACCGTGTTCGTGGGCCGGTTGCTGCCGGTGGTGCGCACCTTCATCGCCTTCCCGGCGGGACTTGCGCGCATGCCCATGCTGAAATTCCAGGTCTACACCTTCGTCGGCTCGTGGCCGTGGTGCTTCGGGCTTGCCTATGTCGGCCTGAAGCTCGGCGAGCGCTGGCACAGCGATCCGACCTTCCGCCGGCTGTACCACGAGTTCGACGTGCTGATCGTGGCCTTTCTGCTCTTGGGCTTCTTCTGGTTCGTGTGGGCGCATGTGCGGCGGATGAACGCCAAAGGCCGCTGACGCGTTGCCCTCGGGGCGGCTGTCCTGACGCGGGATCGAGGCGTGTCCGACACAAGCCGGTGGCTCACCGAAAAGCGCATCCACCTCATCTTCGTCGTGTCGCTCTGGCTCAAGGGCGCTTTTGCGTTCTTCGAGATCGCCGGCGGCGTCTTCGCCTATGTGGTGCCGAAGCAGTTTCTCCTTCACGTGGTGGCGGTCCTGACGCAAGGGGAGCTGGCCGAGGACCCGCACGACATGATCGCCAATTATCTGCTGCACGCCGCGCAGCATTTCTCGGTCGGCACGCGCGAATTCACTGCGATCTATCTCGTCAGTCACGGCGTCATTAAGCTCTGGCTGATCATCGGGCTGCTGCGCGAGCGGCTCTGGTACTATCCGACGGCGCTCGTGGTGTTCGCGCTGTTCATCGTCTACCAACTCTATCGCTTCAGCCACACCCATTCGCCGTTTCTTTTGTTCATCACCGCGCTCGACCTCATCGTGATCGTGCTCACCTGGCACGAGTATCGTTATTTGCGGCGGCTGCGGCAGACGCGCGCGACGAAACTTTGAGAATAATGCTCAGGTCGTGGGCGCCAGATCGGCGGCGTGGCGGCGCTCGTGCGGCGCGTGCGCGCGCGGGGTGAGCAGGCCGTAAGCGGCGCCGAGCGTAAAGCCGTAAATGAAGTGCAGTATCAGCGTCGCCAGCGCCGCGCCGTAGCCGAGATAGACGCCGAAAAAGCCGGCGCCCGCCGGCGGCATCAGCAGCACCATCATCAGGATCCAGGGGCCGACGGAAAACACGACGCCCTTCATCCAGGTGCGGCCCGGCAGCAGCGGCTCGACCAGCGCGAAGGCGACGCCCCACAGCAGCGTGCCGATGAAGAAATGCTCTGCCCAGCCGACCCAGGGCGCGAGCGGCGAGCCGAGCCACAAGGTGCTGACCTTGGTCAGCGCCTGGATGGCGTTGGCCTGCGGCACGATGGCGGCGACGCTTTTGATCAGCATGCAGATGGAGAGCAGGCAGGTTGCCCCCAGGCCGGCGATGATTCCGCGTAGTATGCGATTGTCCATGCCGTCACCTCCTGGCCACGGGCGCGCGGCCCATGTTGGCCACCACCGCCAGCGCGCGGCTGTGATGCTGCTTCAGCTTCGGCAGCATGTGAAAGGCGAACAGCACCAGCTTGCGGTTCTTGCCGCTATGCGCCTCAGCGTCGAACACGTTGACGGCGACCGTGCTCGCCGGCACCATCTGGGCCATGTATTCCCGATCGACCAAGTCGCCGCGGTCGGCGGCGAGCGCGCGGGCGAGCGTGCGCACGTCGGCCGGCGGCTTTTGCGGCAGCGCGATGCCAATCGCGCCGGCAAGCCTGTGCAGCTTTTTGGCGCCCTGAGCGAAGTTTTTCTCCGTGGTGCGGGCGAATTGCACCACCTTCGGATAGCGGCCCTGATCGATTTCGATCTTGCTCAGGGCGATCTGCAGGGCGCCCCCGGCAGCGGCCTTGTGCGCGAACTGCTCGTCCTGCGCGGAAAGCGCAAGCTTCGCCGGGGAGGGGGCGGCTGCAGCCGCCGCCATGGCGACGACAGCAAAAAGGGCGGACAGATGCGTATATGCGGCGCGCTTCCGTGCCATGGTCTCCTCTTCACGTTATGGCGCTGAAGGGGCAACGTTGCGCGCGAAAGCTTCGTTCCGGTCGCGCCGGTTCACGGTTTCATCACGTCGACGAGAGGCGTGGCGCGCGGCTAGTTCGGACGCTCAAGCGCCCGGGCGAGGCCGGCCAGCAGCTGGCGCTCAAGGAACGGCTTACGGATGATGGCCGCGTCCTCGAGCGCGCGGATGCGGGCGAGATTGCCAGCGTCGAAATTGGCCGAGAGGAAGATCACCGGGACTGCGCGCTCGGCCTGGATCGCGGCAGCGGCGTCGATGCCGTCGCCGTCGCGCAGCCGGATGTCCATGAGGATGGCGTCGGGCGCGGCGCGCTCGGCCTGGGCGACGGCGTCGGCCTCGTTGTCGACAACCGCAACCACCTCGTTGCCGCTCTCCTACACGATGCGCTCGACTTCGAGCGCGACCAGCATCT
>JARRNI010000314.1:0-5730 GCA_037385125.1 Pseudolabrys sp. | reverse complement strand
ATCTTCCAGTCCGACGCGCCGCACGCCATGCTGGCCGCGGTCAACGGCGTGGTGCACGAGAACCTGACGCCCAAGCAGGCCTTCGAGCTGTACGGCTCGCTCAGATCGCAGGGCGCGGCCTGAGTCCCGCGCTCTCGGGGACCACAGCATGAGCCTCGAGCAGGATGCGACTGTCACCGCCCTCGTCGCCAGGAAGACGCCGCGCGTCGCCGTCGGCCTCGCGGTTGACCTCGCCGAGCGCCTGGCGGTGCTGGCGCTGTTCGCGCTGTTCGTGCATCGCTTGCTGCCGCGCTTTATCGGCCTCGTCGCCATCGAGCACGTCTATCCGCAGCTTGTCTGGCAGGCGGCCGACGTCAACGCCCAGCTCGTCCTGTTGATCGTGGCGGAAGCCTTGGGCGTCGCGCGCATCCTCATGCGCCGCCGCTCGGCCACGCTGCCGGCTCATCCGCTCGACTGGGGCTTAAGCTTCGGGGCGGTCAGCCTGCCACTGCTGTTCACCGCGCCGGCGGCGCCCGGCGCGCTCATCCCGGCTTGGCTCGCGACCGCGCTGATGCTGCTCGGATTGCTCACCCAGATTGCCGTCAAGCTCGCGTTAGCGCGCAGCTTCGGCGTGGTGCCGGCCAACCGCGGCGTCAAGACACGCGGGCCCTATCGCCTGCTGCGCCATCCCTTGTATGCCGGCTACACGCTGACCCATATCGGCTTCCTCCTCGGCTTCCAGTCGCTGTCGAACGCGCTGCTCTACGGCGTCGTGCTCGCCGTCGAGGTGGCGCGCATCCTGCGCGAGGAGGCGGTGCTCGGCGGCGATCCCGCTTACGGGGCTTATACCTCACGCGTGCGCTACCGGCTGCTGCCAGGGGTTTTCTAGAACGCCCATGACCACGCTCGCCAAAGGCCTGCTGCAAGCATTGAAGGACAACGGCGCCCGCGAGATCTTCGGCATCCCGGGCGACTTCGTGCTGCCGTTCTACAAGGTCATCGAAGAGTCGAAGGTCCTGCCGCATTACACGGTCAGCCATGAGCCGGCAGTCGGCTTCGCCGCCGATGCCGCTGCGCGCTTCCACCCGGGCCTCGGCGTCGCCGTTGTTACCTATGGTGCCGGCGCCTTCAACCTGGTCAACGCGGTGGCCGGCGCCTATGCCGAGCGCTCTCCCGTCGTGGTAATCGCGGGTGCGCCGGGCGCGCGCGAGCGCGCCGCCGGCTTCCTGCTGCACCACCAGGCGCGCTCGGTCGACACCCAGCTCGCCGTTTATCGCGAGATCACCTGTGACCAGGCCGTGCTCGACGATCCGGCCCGCGCGCCGGACGAGATCGCCCGCGTCTTGCGCTCGGCGCGCGAGCAGTCGCTGCCGGTCTATATCGAGGTGCCGCGCGACCTGGTCGGCGCCGAGATGGCGAAGGTGCCGGTGCTGGCGCCGCGCCCGGCCGACACGCAAGCGCTGGCCGAATGCGCCGACGAGATCGTGGCCCGGCTCGCGCAGGCGCGCGCGCCGGTGGCGATCGCCGGCGTCGAAATCCGCCGCTACGGCATCGAGCGCGAGACGGCGGCGCTGGCGCGCCGGCTCGGGCTTCCAGTGGTGACCACCTTCATGGGGCGCGGGCTCCTGGAAGATGCGTCCGACGTCCTTGCCGGCACCTATTTCGGCGCCGCCGGCGATCCGGCCATCACGAAAATGGTCGAGAACGCCGACGCCGTGCTGCTGCTCGGCGTCATCCTGTCCGACACCAATTTCGCACTGTCGGGCCGCAAGCTCGATCCGCGCCGCACCATCTCGGCCATGGGAAGAGCCGTGCAGGTCGGCCACCACGTCTACAAGGATCTGCCGATCGACGCGCTGGTCGCAACGCTCGCCAAGCGGGCGCGCCGGCTGAAGGGGCGCGGCGTGCCCAAGCGCAAGCCGCCGAAATACCCGCGCCTGTTGAAGGCTGACGACCGGCCGATCAAACCGTCCGACGTCGCCGCCGCCGTCAACGACCTGTTCGATCGCCACGGCAAGATGCCCATGGCCGCCGACATCGGCGACTGCCTGTTCACCGCCATGGAAATCGACAACATCGCGCTGGTGGCGCCCGGCTATTACGCCGGCATGGGCTTCGGAGTGCCGGCCGGCATCGGCGTTGCCGCCGCCACAGGCCGCCGCCCGCTCATCCTGGTCGGCGACGGCGCCTTCCAGATGACCGGCTGGGAGCTCGGCAACTGCCGGCGCTACGGGCTCGATCCCATCGTGGTGCTGTTCAACAACGCAAGCTGGGAGATGCTGCGTGTGTTCCAGCCGGAATCGAAGTTCAACGATCTCGACGACTGGCACTTCGCCGACATCGCGCCCTCGCTCGGCGGCCACGGCGAACGCGTGACCACCCGCCGCCAACTGGCCGCCGCACTGGAGACGGCCTTCGAGCACCGCGGCCGGTTCTCGCTGGTCGAGGTGATGCTGCCGCGCGGGGTCACCTCCGACACCCTCGCGCGCTTCGTCGCAGGGTTTAAGGCCGCGCGGGAGCGCGGTACGGCCGCGCGCTGATCGCCAGCCCGCGCCGGCCTTATGCCGCCGGCTTAATGTTTTGGTTTAAACTGAAAAAATTGTCCGGATCATATTTGCGCTTAAGCGCCGCCAGCCGTGGAAAGTTGTCGCGGTAGGCCGCCTTGACCCTATCCTCGCCTTCCTCGCCGAGATTGTTGACGTAGACGCCACCGCTCGAAAACGGCTGCATCGCCGCCCACAAGTCGCGGGCCCAGCGAATATTCGTTTCGTCGTCCGCCGGATCGTCCCAAATCGCCGCCGGAAAACAGTCGAAGACGGCATCGCGCTGCGCATAGGCGGTCGCATTGCTCGGCACGCGGGCGATGGCGCCGCCGACATGCTGAATGACCACCAAAGAGGCCAGCGACGGAGCCGCCGCATACCGGTCCAGCAGCACGTCAATGGCCTCATCGGAAATTTCACGCAGGAAATGCGCTTTCCAGTAATAGCGGCGGCTGGGCGGAAGCACGCTGTCGCTGGCCGACTGGATTTCGACATAGGGCGCCGCCGTGATTCGCTCATCGAGTGGCTTGGCGGCGGGCCTGATCGCCTTAAGCGCGCGCTCGATGTCGTTTTCGGCCTGCTCACGTGGGCCGACGTGGCAAAGGGAAAACGCGAAGACCGGCTGAGCGTCGGGCAGCCTCGCCAGCGCCGCATCGGCACAGATGGCGTCGGGAGCGGCGCGAGCGAATGCATGGTAGGCGCGCATGGCATCGCGCGCATTCTTGAAGTCATAAGCCAGCGACGCCTTGGCCATCAGCGGGCCGAACGGATGCAGCCGGTACTCGAAAGCGGTGACGATCCCGAAATTGCCGCCGCCGCCGCGCAGGCCCCAGAAAAGGTCGGCATTCTCCTCGGCGCTCGCCCGCACCAAATGCCCGTCGGCGGTCACAACGTCCGCGGCGATCAGGTTATCGCAGGCAAGGCCGTATTTGCGGCCGAGCTTGCCGAAGCCGCCGCCCAGCGTCAGCCCGGCAATGCCGGTGTCGGTGTTGACGCCCATGGTGGTGGCCAGGTCGTAGCGCTGCGTCGCCGCGTCGAACTCGCCCAGCTTCAAGCCGGCCCCTGCCCGCGCGGTCCGGCTGTCGGGATCGACGGAAATGGCTTTCATGCGCGAGACATCGATGACGAGGCCGCGGTCGCACACGCAGCAGCCGGCGACATTGTGGCCGCCGGCGCGCACCGACAGCGGCACGTCATGCAACCGCGCGAAGGTCACGGCTGCCGTCACGTCGTCCGCGCTCGTACAATAGGCGATCGCCGCCGGCCGCTTGTCGATCATGGCGTTGAATACCCTGCATGCATCGGCATAGCCCGCGTGATGCGGCAGCACCACGTCGCCGCGTAGGTGACGCTGCAATTCTCCGAGATCGCTTGTCGTTGCGGTTGTTGCGGCCCGTGGCATTCGAAGACTCCATGTCGTTTCGGCCACATGCTCCCACAAGGTTTGCAGCATCGGCAAAATCGAATATCTCAGGTGGCAGGTGAACTGAATTCACCTCGAGGCCATGAGAAAACTGCCGCCGCTCGCATGTCTACGTGCATTCGAAGCCGCCGCGAGGCATCTTAGCTTCAAGGAGGCGGCGTCGGAACTCGGCGTCACGCCGACCGCCATCAGCCATCAGATCCGATTGCTCGAAGAGACATGCGGCCAACCGCTGTTTCAGCGCCGCCCGCTGGCGCTGACGGGCGCGGGTGAACGGCTGTTTCCAGTCCTGCGCGACGGGTTCGACGCATTCGTGGCGGCGATCACGTCCGTCGATGACACGGAACCGCGTCCGCTCAAGGTGACCAGCCCAAACGCCTTTGCCGGCCGCTGGCTGGTCCCGCGCCTTCCGCAGTGGCGCGCCGCGCACCCTTCGATACCGCTGGAGATCATCGGCACCGACGCCATGCTCGATCTGCGCGCCGGGGAGGCCGATGTCGCAATTCGCTACGCCCGCAACATGCCCAGCGATCTCGCCGCCACCGAGCTGTTTCGGGACAGCTACTTTCCCGTCTGCCACGCCGACCTGCTAGCGCGCAAGAAAATCGGCCGCGCCGCCGACCTTCTCGACTATCCCCTCATCCATTTCGATTGGTATCAAGACGACCCCGACGCGCCGACTTGGTGGCGCTGGTTCGCCACCGCGCGCTCGATCGATCCGCGGTTCGAGGCACTGGCCAACGGCATAACCCTGAGCTTCCGCGAAGAGCTGCATGCCATCGACGCGGTCAGGGCGGGACAAGGCATCGCCATCTGCAGCGACGTGGTGGTGGGCGACGAGCTGAAGGCCGGCACGCTGGTCAAGGCCCACGAGCTATCGTTGCCCGGATACGGATTTTACCTGGTCCATCTGCACGGCCACTTCAGACGCCCGATCGTCGATGTGTTTTCGTCTTGGATTCGCGTGATGAACTGAGCGAACCTCAATCGCTCTGTAAAATGACGTTCTTGACCAGCGGATAGACCTGACTCTGCCAGGTGCGGCCGGAGAACACGCCGTAATGGCCGACGCCGGCCTGCATGTGATGGCGCTTGCGGTACGGGCGCAGCGACGAACACAGGTCGTGTGCAGCTAAAGTCTGCCCCACCGCGCAGATGTCGTCGCGCTCGCCTTCGACGGTGAACAGCGCGGTGCGCTTGATCGCGGCCGGCTCCACCTTGCGGTCCTGATAGGTCAGTCGCCCGAGCGGCAGCAGGTGGTCCTGGAACACCTGCTGCACGGTTTCCAGATAGAACTCGGCGGTAAGGTCGAGCACCGCGAAATATTCGTCGTAGAACGCCTTGGTCTGCGCGGCCTTTGCCTCCTCACCCTTGGCGAGATTGTCGTACAGCTCGCGATGCGCCTTGATGTGGCGATCGATGTTCATGCTCATGAAGGCGGCAAGCTGCACGAAACCGGGATAAACCTTGCGCCCGCCGCCGTCGTAACGCGCCGGCACGCGCGCAATCAGATTGCGCTCGAACCAGCGGATGTCGTTCGACTTGGCAAGCTCGTTGACCTTGGTCGGATTGATGCGGGTGTCGATTGGCCCCGCCATCAGCGTCATCGAGCGCGCCTGCGCAGGGTGCTCGCCTTGCGCCATCACGGCCGCCGCCACCAGCGCGGCAACGCAGGGCTGGCAGACCGCCACCATATGCGCCCCCGGCCCGATCACTTCCAACCAGCGAATGAGATGCGTGATGTAGTCATCGAAGCCGAAGCTTCCGTGCGCGGTGGAAACGTTG
>JARRNI010000313.1:0-5734 GCA_037385125.1 Pseudolabrys sp. | reverse complement strand
CACACGAAGGCCTGGGCGATCAGCGGCAGCGTTTTCTTGGCATCGCCGAGCCAGACCATGTAATTGCTGATGAAGCCGAGCTGGAGCAGCGCCCCATTGAAGGCCCCAAAATTAGAATCGTAGATCCATTTCCACATCAGGCCGTCGGCAACATAGGGGATCGCCCAGGGGATCAGCAGCACCGCGCTCAATATCCGGCGACCGGGAAAATTCTCGTTGAGCAGCAGCGCCACGAGAAGGGCGATGACACTGATGGCGGCGACGGATATCACTGTGAAGACGACGGTGCGTTCGACCGAGGCCCAGAAGGTCGCGCTGGTCAGCACCGTTCCGTAGTTGGCCAAGCCGACGAACGGCACCTTCCACGGCCGCGTCAGTTTCAGGTTATAGAGGCTGATATAGAACGAATAGACGACCGGAAAGACCGCGACGACGAACAGCACGGCCGCCAGCGGCATGACGAACAGATAGGCGCTGCGCTCGTCATAGGACAAGCGGGGTACGATACGGGATTGGCGCGCGCCGGCGACGCTTACGGTCATTAGGAAGCCCGAGTGCAGGAGAAGCGGTGACGAGGTGGCGAGACGGGCCACAGCCTTGCGCGGCCCGTCTCCATCCCAGATCAACTTTGCTTCTTGAGCTCCGTCCACTTGGCGGCGGACTTCTTCATTGCGGCCTCGGGCGAGAGCTTGCCGAGCAGCGCCTGCTGCCACATCGCCGCGTTGACCTCCTGCCATTCGCCGAACCAGGGCGTCACCACGTCCTTTTTGCGGGCGAGACTTTGCTGCTTCCTGATCATATCGACATCGCCATAAGCCTGATAGGCCTTGCGCATATCGGGATCGTCGAACAGCGACTTCACGCAGAATCCGGCGCCGACATCCTCGAACAGCAGCTTCTGGAACGTGTACTTGCCGTCCGCCTTGCCGCCGAACCATTCCATCAGCTTGACCGTATCGGCGGCGTGCTGCGGATTAGCCTGCGCCCGCGGCGTCATACCGTAAAAGCGCATCCAGCCGACGGTGGCATGCGAGCCGTGCTCGCCCTTCGGCATCAGGGCCAGCTTAGCATGACCGGCGATCTTGCTCTGCTTGGGATCGTTCAGCGTGCGCAGGCGGTATTTCGGAATAAGACCGAAAGCATGCCGGCCCGAGAGGAAGCTCTTGAGGCCTTCAAGCTCGCCGGTCTCCACGCAGGACGGCGACAGCGTCTTGTCCTTGTGCACGCAGTCGACCAGCATGGACAGCGCCTCGACCGCGCCGTTTTTCGGGTCCTGCATGATGGCATCGCCCTTGTCGTCGGTGAAGTGGCCGCCGTGGGAGAACACCAGGGCGGACATGAACTCGATCACCCAGGTTTCGTTCGCCATGTCGACGAGCAGGGGATATTCGCTCAGGCCCTTCGACTTGATCAGCTTGGCCTGCTCGCGCACCTCCGCCCAGCTGGTCGGCGGGTTCTTGATGCCCGCCTTCTTGAGCATGGCATCGTTGACGATGAAGCCCATGAAGCCGGTGTAATAGGTGATGCCGTACTGCTTGCCCTTGTAGGTCATCGAATTGACGCAGAACTTCTCCACGTCATCGTTGTATTTGGTCAGCTCCTTGTATTGATCGACCGGCTTGATCCAGCCGGCTTCCGCCCATTCCGGCAGCCAGCTGTCGGAGACCCACAGCGTGTCGATCGGCGCACCCCCGACGAACTTGGTGATCAGCGCCGGGCGATACTGCGCCCACGGCGTGTTCGAATACTTGACCTTGAGGCCGGTCTTTTTCTCGAAGGCGGCGATGTGGCTCTTCACCGTGTCGACCGCGGCCGACCAGGTCTCGAAGTAGATCGGCGCGTCGGCTTTTGCGCCCGGGACGCGGCCGAAGGTTGCGGCGGCGGCGAGGCCTGCGGCGGATCCCTGCAGGAACGAACGTCGGCTAAGCGGATTGAAGCGGGTCACGGCTTTCCCTCCCTCACTGATTATGGCTACCCCGAAACTGACGCGTCTTGGTTGGCTACCCCCGAGACTGACGCGCCTTGGTCACCTTGCGGCAGCGCACCCGCGGCGGTGCCCGGCCGAAATTCCGGAGAGGCTAGCCCATCCCGCTTAAGTCGTAAACTGACGATTTACGTTAGGAAAATCGCCTTAGCACGCGAGCGTTGCTCGATGGCTCGCGCCTCGGCTGCGGCCGGCGCAAAGCCGGCGAGAAAAGAACGGACCTGGACGGCGATAATCCGATCGACCGGAACATTCCGGCTGGCGCCGTAGATGTGCCGCCGGATAGCAAAATGAGACACCGTGCCATGCAGGACGTAGGCAAGCTCGTGCAACAGCGCGAGATCCTTGGGCAATTCGACGTTCTGATCGGCGGCGGTCTCGGTGGCGATTAGTTCTAGCGTCTCGAGCAAGATGGCCTGATTGTAGTCGGGCGCCATGCGCGCCTCCGCAAGCGAGGCGTAAAGGAACAGGCGGAGCCATCGTCGCGTCAGCAAATCGTTGAAATAACTAATATAAAATCCAATCAGCCGCTCGTCCCAGGGCCGGCTGCGATCCTTGAGCTGGACGCGCCAGACCGCCTTGAACGGCGAGGCGATGGCCTCGTTGTAGACTTCGGAAACGAGCGCAGCCTTGGACGGAAAGTAGCGGTAGAGCAGCCGCTGGGCCACCCCGCAGGCGTCGGCCAGGGGGCGGGTCTGCGCCGTGAGACCGTATTCGGCAAAGAATTCGATGGCGCGCTGCAAGATGAGGGCGCGACGCTGCTCGGGCGCCATGCGCGGCACCGGCTTCTTGCCGGCCTTGCCAGCCTTGCCGAATCGCTGCGCTGGCCGACCTGCGCCACTGAGCAATTGCGATCGTGCTTTCATCTTACTCCTCCGGCAACGAGTATCTGCGACAATAAGTCGTCACCTGATGATATTTTCAACATATCGCAAGCAGTTGACTTCGTCACCACGCTCCCGCCTGCGCCAATGATAGCGCGGGCCGACGGTACGCCCAGCCCCACGCAAAGCGTCAGCGTGCTGGAACGCCTCCGCTTCTCCCCCGTCGAACAGCGGCGTCAAGCGCAGGCCCGGCTTGCGCCGCACAGAGAGAACGCCGATGCCCTTGCGCACATGAAGCTTATGGCCGGAATCGCCAGCGAAATCGATGTACGCGCTGATCAGTCGAAGTGGAAGCCCGATAGTCCAGATAGATGGCGCCGGTGCCCGCGGGCGCGGTCGGGCAGGCAGGCATCAGATCGTCGCGGCCTTTGCTAGAGGCCAATGAATCTTAAAGCGACAATTCGAGTCGACCGAAGTCGTGGTTTTAGTCTCGACGGTTTTGTAATGCGGCGGCCCTTTCGACCTTTGAGCAAGAAGCGGCCAGAAACGGAAACGCAGGCGCCAGAGCCGACGTATTGGCAAGATTGGCGATATTTTGAGCACGGCGGCCATTCGCCCGTGGCTCAGGTTTAGCGCCCCTAGTAAGTGATTGATTTATAGCCCGAATGCATCTGCTGCCTGTCTTGCCTCAGTTGGCATAGCGTTTGCTGGTAGTGCCGTGGCATAGCATTCGCCCGGCTGCTTCCGCGTGAAGCGGCGAGCGCACGAGGTCCGTCCGTGAAAACATCGATGGCCGCCGAACCGGAGCCGATCACGATCGCGCTCGAGCGCACCGCGCTCATCATCATCGACATGCAGCGCGATTTCCTTGAGCCGGGCGGCTTCGGCGAGACGCTCGGCAATGACGTGTCGCGGCTGCAGGCCGCCGTCGCGCCGCTGCAGGCGGTGCTGGCCGCGGCGCGCGAGGCCGGCATGCTGGTGATCCACACCCGCGAGGGCCACCGCCCCGATCTCTCGGACGCACCGCCCGCCAAGGTCGAGCGCGGCGCACCGTCCGCGCGCATCGGCGATACAGGGCCGATGGGCCGCATCCTGATCCGCGGCGAGCCCGGCCACGACATTGTACCGGAGCTTTACCCGATCGACGGCGAACCGGTGATCGACAAGCCCGGCAAGGGAGCCTTCTACCAAACCGATCTCGAACTGACGCTGCGCAATTGCGGCATCGAGAACCTGCTCGTCACCGGCGTGACCACCGAAGTCTGCGTCAACACCACCGTGCGCGAGGCCAACGACCGCGGCTACCGCTGCATCGTGCTGGGCGACTGCTGCGCGTCCTATTTTCCCGAATTCCACGAGATAGGGCTGAAGATGATCAAGGCGCAAGGCGGCATTTTCGGCTGGGTATCGGATTCGGCAAGCGCGCTGGCGGCGTTTTCAGCCGCGCGCAAACAATCGACGCGGCACAGCGCCTGACGGCTGGCGGAAAGCCGGCTCGAGTCGACGCAATTGCACCCTTCCCCGTTTTTGCGCACAAAGAGCGGCGGAGCCTGAGCCGAGGGCGCCGCTTTTTGCCAGGAGGGCCGCTTGGCCGAAACCGCCACCGCCATCGTTGCCGCCCACCGCGCAGGCACGCTGACCCCCGAGCAAACTATTGCCCGCAGCTACGCGCGGCTGCGCGCATACAACGATCCCGCTCTCTTCATCACGCTGCGCGATGAGGCCGACTGTGCCGCAGAAGCGCGCGCGCTGACACGGGACGCGGCCGGCCTGCCGCTCTTTGGCGTGCCGGTGGCGATCAAGGACAATATCGACGTGGCCGGCCTGCCGACTACCGCCGCCTGCCCGGCCTTCGCCTACACTCCGCAGCGCGACGCCACCGCGGTGGCGCGTCTGCGCGCGGCCGGTGCCATCGTCATCGGCAAGACCAATCTCGACCAGTTCGCCACCGGCTTGGTAGGGGTGCGCTCGCCCTACGGCACGCCGCGCAACCCGATCAAGGCGGAACTCATCCCCGGCGGCTCGAGCGCAGGTTCGGCGGTGGCGGTGGCCGCCGGCATCGTGCCGCTGGCGCTCGGCACCGACACCGCCGGCTCCGGCCGCGTGCCGGCCGGACTCAATAATATCGTCGGCTTGAAGCCGAGCCTCGGCCTGGTCTCGACCTATGGCGTGGTACCGGCCTGCCGCACACTCGACTGCGTTTCGGTGTTCGCGCTCACTGTCGACGATGCCTGGGAAGCGCTCAACGCCATCGCCGGGCCGGACGAGCGCGACGCCTACGCGCGCAAAAGGCCGCTCGGCGCGCCCAGCGCCATGCCGACCGGCGCGAAGCTCGGCGTGCCGCTCAAGGGACAGCGGCTGTTCTTCGGCGACACCCAGTTTGAAGCCGTTTATGACGCCGCACTCGCGCGGCTTGTCCGGCTCGGCTGCTCGATCGTCGACATCGATATCGAGCCGTTTTACGAGACCGCCCGCCTGCTCTATGAGGGCCCATGGGTGGCCGAGCGCGCCATCACGGCCAAGCCGTTGCTCGATTCGGATCCGGACGCATTGCATCCGGTGACGCGCGAGATCATCGTCAGCGGGCTTAAGCCGACGGCGATGGACGCCTTTGCCGCCTTCTACCGGCTGGAGGAACTGCGCCGCGTGGCCGAGCGTAGCTTCGCGCATGTGGACGTGCTGGCGCTGCCGACCGCGCCAATCGCCTATACGGTGGCGCAGGCCCTCGCCGACCCAGTTGGGCTCAACAGCCGGCTCGGCACCTACACCAATTTCGTCAACCTGCTCGACCTTTGCGGGCTGGCGTTGCCGGCGGCTTTCACGGCCGAGGGCGTTCCCTTCGGCATCACCCTGCTGGCGCCGGGCGGACACGACGCGGCGCTCGCGGAAATCGGCCGTGTCTTCCATGCCGACACCGGTCTGCCGC
>JARRNI010000312.1:0-10416 GCA_037385125.1 Pseudolabrys sp. | reverse complement strand
TTATGGCCCTCGCCCGGGATGTAGCCGATCACCTCGAAGCCGTTGGTCAGGCGCACCTTGGCCACCTTGCGCAGCGCCGAGTTCGGCTTCTTCGGGGTGGTGGTGTAGACGCGCGTGCATACGCCGCGCTTCTGCGGCGAGGCCTGCAGCGCGGGCACCTTGTTGCGCGCCTTGATCGGCTGGCGCGGCTTGGCAATCATCTGGTTGACCGTCGGCATCGTCTAAGCCTTCGCATCCTTTGCTTTGGGCGGCTCGCGCCCGGAATCCGTGTGGGGCCTGCCTGCGCGCGCCCCGTTGTCACTCTGCTCGCCTGGACCTAGCAGGTCCCCTCATATGGGCTTGTCGCCCGGTATTGGCTGGGCTGGCCGCCCCGGCATTTGCGCGCCGGACGCCGACTAGCCCGAAAGAGTCAGGCGTGCCGTTTCCCACGCGCAAAACGAAATCGCGCCATCCGCCTCACTCGCGGGGGCGCTCCTTCCGTTTCCGACAGCCGAGCGGCGGCAAGACCGCGCGGCTGTTCACTGCGAACCTGACATTGGCTGTCAGCGGCAGCGTCTGAGCTTCATCCGTCGAGGCGTTGCACCGGCGCGGCTTTGAAAAAACGCTCGTCTTTTCAGTAGCTTGGCATGGCGGGCCGTTCCGAACAAGCGAAGCTCACCGCCTGCCGAAAAAGTGTCGCGTATGTATCGGCGCGATTCCGCTAAGTCAAGGAGCAAACGCGCGAAAAAGAGCGATTTGGCGGGGCTTCTTGGAGGGTCGCCCCGCAACCCTCCTAGCCCCTGCCGCAATGAGAAACGGCCGCCCCGGCGGACGGCTCTTTCTGTTTCACAGTGAAGCGACCGCTATTCCGCCGCCGGCAGCGCGGGCGCCTCCTCGCCCTGCTCGGCCGCCTTGGCGGCGGCCCGCTCGCGCTCCTCCAGGATGAGCGCGTCGCGCTTGGTGGCAACCTCGCGCAGCTCGTNNNNTGGCCGGTGGCGGGCTTGCGGCCTTCGGCCTCCGCCCGCGCGTTGACCTGGTCCATCTCGACCCGGTCGAGCTGCTCGCCCTGCAGCAGCTCGGTCTCGCCAGCGTCGTCGATCTCGACCTTCTGCAGCATCTGGCGAACGATCACCTCGATGTGCTTATCGTTGATGTTGACGCCTTGCAGCCGGTAGACCTCCTGGATCTCGTTCACCAGATAGGCGGCAAGCTCCTCGACGCCCTTGATGGCGAGGATGTCGTGCGGGGCGGGATTGCCCTCGACGATGTAGTCGCCCTGCTCGATGACGTCGCCATCCTGCAGATGGATGTGCTTGCCCTTCGGGATCAGGTACTCCTTCGGCTCCTCGCTCTTGTCGGTCGGCTCGATGGTGATGCGGCGCTTGTTCTTGTAGTCCTTGCCGAAGCGCACCGTGCCGCCGATCTCGGCGATGATCGCCGCCTCCTTCGGCCGCCGCGCCTCGAACAACTCCGCCACCCTCGGCAGGCCGCCGGTGATGTCGCGCGTCTTGGCGCTTTCGGTCGGGATACGCGCGATCACGTCGCCCGCCTTCACATGGGCGCCAGGATCGACCGAGATGATGGCGTCGACCGCGAGCTGGTAGCGCGCGTCGCCGCCGCGGGCGAGCTTCATGATCTTGTCGCCCGACTTGATCACGATGGCCGGACGCAGATCCTGCTGGCCGCGGGACGAGCCCGCGCGCCAGTCGATGACCACGCGCTTGGCGATGCCAGTCGACTCGTCGAGCTGCTCCGACATCGATAACCCGTCCACCAGGTCCTCGAAGTCGATCTCGCCCTCCGCCTCGGTCAGGATCGGCCGGGTATAGGGATCCCACTCGGCAATGCGCTGGCCGCGCTTGATCTTCTCGCCGTCCTCGACCCGCAGGCGCGCGCCGTAGGGGACGCGGTGATGCGCGCGCTCGGTACCGTCGGTGTCGATCACTGCCGCCACCATGTTGCGCACCATCACCACCACGTCCCCATCGGAATTCTTGGCCACGCCCTTGTTGCTGAACTGGATCGTGCCCTCGAAGTTCGACTCGATGAACGACTGCTCGGAGATCTGCGCCGCGCCGCCGATGTGGAAGGTGCGCATGGTGAGCTGGGTGCCCGGCTCGCCGATCGACTGCGCCGCAATGACGCCGACCGCCTCGCCCATGTTCACGGGCGTGCCGCGGGCGAGATCGCGCCCGTAGCAGGCGCCGCAGACGCCGTTCTTGGTCTCGCAGGTGAGCACCGAACGGATCTTCAACTCCTGCACGCCGGCCTTGGCGATGCGGTCGACCTCAGCCTCCTGCAGCAGCGTGCCCCTCTTGACCAGCAGCTCGTTGCTGGCCGGGTCCTTCACATCCTCGGCCGTGGTACGGCCGAGAATGCGGCTGGCGAGCGAGGCCACCACCGTGCCGGCGTCGATGATCGCCCGCACCTTGATGCCATTGTCGGTGCCGCAGTCGTGCTCGGTGATGATGCAGTCCTGCGCCACGTCGACCAGACGCCGCGTCAGATAGCCCGAGTTTGCCGTCTTCAAGGCGGTGTCGGCGAGGCCCTTGCGGGCGCCGTGGGTGGAGTTGAAGTACTCCATCACCGACAGACCTTCCTTGAAGTTCGAGATGATCGGACTCTCGATGATCTCGCCGCTCGGCTTGGCCATCAGACCGCGCATGCCGGCGAGCTGGCGCATCTGGGCCGGCGAGCCGCGCGCGCCGGAATGGGCCATCATGTAGATCGAGTTGACCTGCTGCTCGACATTGTTCTTGTCGCGCTTGGCGGCCGAGATCTCCTTCATCATGGCCTCGGCGATGGTCTCGGTGCACTTCGACCAGGCGTCGACCACCTTGTTGTATTTTTCGCCCTGCGTGATGAGGCCGTCGTTATACTGCTGCTCGAACTCCTTGGCGAGTTCGCGCGTCTTCTCGACCGTGTTCCACTTGGACGAGGGCACGACCATGTCGTCCTTGCCGAACGAGATGCCGGCCTTGAAGGCGTGGTAGAAGCCGAGCGCCATGATGCGGTCGCAGAAGATCACCGTCTCCTTCTGACCGCAATGGCGGTAGACGGTGTCGATCATCGACGAGATCTCGCGCTTGGTCATCAGCTTGTTGACGGTGTCGAACGGGATCTTGGTGCTCTTGGGCAGCACGGAGCCGAGCACCACGCGACCGGGCGTGGTGTCGTACCACTTGCGGACCTCGTTGCCGTTCTCGTCGACGCCTTCCCAGCGATACTTGATCTTGGTGTGCAGCGTGATCGCGTTCTCGATCAGCGCGTGGTCGATCTCGGCCATATCGCCGAAAATCTTGTCCTGGCCGCGCTCGTTGTCGCGCATGACCGACAGGTAATAGAGGCCGAGCACGATGTCCTGCGACGGCACGATGATCGGCGAGCCGTTGGCCGGGTGCAGGATGTTGTTGGTCGACATCATCAGGACGCGCGCCTCGAGCTGCGCCTCCAGCGACAGCGGCACGTGCACCGCCATCTGGTCGCCATCGAAGTCGGCGTTAAAGGCCGCGCAGACCAGCGGATGCAGCTGGATCGCCTTGCCCTCGATCAGCACGGGCTCGAAGGCCTGGATGCCGAGGCGATGCAGCGTCGGCGCCCGGTTGAGCAGCACCGGATGCTCGCGGATCACCTCGTCGAGGATATCCCAAACCTCCGGCTTTTCCTTCTCCACCAGCTTCTTGGCCTGCTTCACGGTGGTGGACAGACCCTTGGCGTCGAGCCGCGAATAGATGAATGGCTTGAACAGCTCGAGCGCCATCTTCTTCGGCAGGCCGCACTGGTGCAGCTTCAGCTCGGGGCCGACCACGATCACCGAGCGGCCGGAATAGTCGACGCGCTTGCCGAGCAGGTTCTGGCGGAAGCGGCCCTGCTTGCCCTTGAGCATGTCGGCGAGCGACTTCAACGGGCGCTTGTTGGCGCCGGTGATGACGCGGCCGCGGCGGCCATTGTCGAACAGCGCGTCAACCGCTTCCTGCAGCATGCGCTTTTCGTTGCGGATGATGATGTCGGGCGCGCGCAGCTCGATCAGCCGCTTCAGACGATTGTTGCGGTTGATGACGCGGCGGTAAAGATCGTTGAGGTCCGAGGTGGCGAAGCGCCCGCCGTCGAGCGGCACCAGCGGCCGCAGATCCGGCGGGATCACCGGCACCACCGTCAGGATCATCCATTCCGGCTTGTTGCCGGAAGCGAGGAACGCCTCGATCAGCTTCAGCCGCTTGGCGATCTTCTTCTTCTTGATGTCGCTGTCGGACTCGGCGAGCTCCGTGCGCAGGTCGATTTGCATCTTCTCCAGGTCGAGGCCCTTCAGCATCTCGCGGATCGCTTCCGCGCCGATGGCGGCGGTGAACGAGTCGGCGCCGTATTCGTCCTGCGCTTTGAGATACTCGTCCTCCGACAGGAGCTGGCGGTCCTTGAGCGGGGTGAGGCCCGGCTCCAGCACGACGTAGTACTCGAAATAGAGGATGCGCTCGAGGTCCTTCAGCGTCATGTCGAGCAGCAGGCCGATGCGGCTCGGTAGAGACTTGAGGAACCAGATATGCGCAACCGGCGCGGCCAGCTCGATATGGCCCATGCGCTCGCGCCGCACGCGGGATAGCGTGACCTCGACCGAGCACTTCTCGCAGATGATGCCCTTGTACTTCATGCGCTTGTACTTGCCGCACAAGCACTCGTAGTCCTTGATCGGCCCGAAGATGCGCGCGCAGAACAGGCCGTCGCGCTCGGGCTTGAAGGTACGGTAGTTGATCGTCTCCGGCTTCTTGATCTCGCCGTAGGACCACGACAGAATCTTCTCCGGGCTCGCGATCGAGATCCGGATCTGGTCGAAGACCTGAGCCGGGGCCTGCGGGCTGAAGAGATTCAGGATTTCCTGGTTCATCGCACTCTCCGCTTGCCGACCTCGGTCGGCCGCTGTCTCAATTCTCTGTCTCTTTTCCCTCCCCGTTTACGGGGGAGGATCTTAGGGAGGGCACGCCGCTAAGCCCCCTCCCCGACCCCTTCGGGGTCCGACCTCCCCCACAAGCGGGGGAGGTGGAAGTAATTTTTACTCCGCTGCTTCCGCCGTCGGCTCCGACCCCTGCCGCGACTGCTTGGAATTGTGCAGATCGACATTGAGGCCGAGCGAGCGCATCTCCTTGACCAGTACGTTGAAGCTTTCCGGAATGCCCGCCTCGAAGGTGTCGTCGCCACGCACTATCGCCTCGTAGACCTTGGTGCGGCCGGCGACGTCGTCCGACTTCACGGTGAGCATTTCCTGCAGCGTGTAGGCGGCGCCGTAAGCTTCCAGCGCCCACACCTCCATCTCGCCGAAGCGCTGGCCGCCGAACTGTGCCTTGCCGCCGAGCGGCTGCTGGGTGACCAGCGAGTACGGGCCGATCGAGCGGGCGTGGATCTTGTCGTCCACCAGATGGTGCAGCTTCAGCATGTAGATGAATCCGACCGTCACCTGACGATCGAACGGCTCGCCGGTGCGCCCGTCATAGACGGTCGACTGGCCCGAGTGGTCGAGGCCGGCAAGGTCGAGCATCTGCTCGATGTCCTTCTCCTTGGCGCCGTCGAACACCGGGGTGGCGATCGGCACGCCGTGGCGCAGGTTGCCGCCGAGCTCGGTCAGCTCGCCCTCGTTCAGCGACTTGATGGTTTCCTCGTCGCCATAGACCTTCTTGAGCATGTCCTTGAGCGGCCGCACGTCGTGCTTGTTGTTGTAGGCGGCGACCGCCTCGCCGATCTTGAGCCCCAAACCGGCGCAGGCCCAGCCGAGATGGGTCTCGAGAATCTGACCGACATTCATGCGGCTCGGCACGCCGAGCGGATTGAGCACGATGTCGACATGGGTGCCGTCGTCGAGGAACGGCATGTCCTCGATCGGCACGATCTTTGACACCACGCCCTTGTTGCCGTGGCGGCCGGCCATCTTGTCGCCGGGCTGGATCTTGCGCTTCACCGCGACGAAGACCTTGACCATCTTCATCACGCCGGGCGGCAATTCGTCGCCACGCTGCAGCTTCTCGACCTTGTCGAGGAAGCGCTGCTCGAGCAGCTTCTTCGACTCGTCGTACTGCTTACGGATGGCCTCGATCTCGGCCATGACCTTGTCGTTGGGCGAAGCGAACTGCCACCACTGGGCGCGCGGATATTCGTCGAGCACCGCGCGGGTGATCTTGGTGTCCTTCTTGAAGCCCTTCGGCCCCGCGATGCCCTGACGGCCCTCTAGCAACTCGGCCAGGCGGCCGTAGACGTTGCGGTCGAGAATCGCCTGCTCGTCGTCGCGGTCCTTGGCGAGGCGCTCGATCTCCTCGCGCTCGATGGCGAGCGCGCGCTCGTCCTTCTCGACGCCGTGACGGTTGAACACGCGCACCTCGACGACGGTGCCCTGCACGCCGGGCGGCACCCGCAACGAGGTATCGCGCACGTCGGACGCCTTCTCGCCGAAGATGGCGCGCAGGAGCTTTTCCTCCGGTGTCACGCGCCATCACCTCGAATTCCTCGATGTGGATGGAGGTGAACACGTCGTCCTTCACGATCCGCTCGGAGAGCAGGATCGAGTCCTCGAAGTTGTAGCCGTTCCACGGCATGAAGGCGACCAGCACGTTGCGGCCGAGCGCAAGCTCGCCGAGATCGGTCGAGGGACCGTCGGCGATGATATCGCCACGGTTGACCCGATCACCCACCTTCACCAGCGGACGCTGGTTGATGCAGGTGTTCTGGTTCGAGCGCTGGTACTTCATCAGCCGGTAGATATCGACGCCGGGCTTGGTCGAGTCGGTCTCTTCCGTGGCGCGGATGACGATACGGGTGGCGTCGACCTGATCGATGATGCCGGTGCGACGCGCCCCGATAGCGGCGCCGGAGTCGCGCGCCACCACGCCTTCCATGCCGGTGCCGACATAGGGCGCCTCGGCGCGCACCAGCGGCACCGCCTGCCGCTGCATGTTAGAGCCCATCAGCGCGCGGTTGGCGTCGTCGTTCTCAAGGAACGGGATGAGCGCCGCCGCTACCGAGACGAGCTGCTTCGGCGACACGTCCATGAAGTCGACCTTGTCGCGCGGCACCAGATGCACGTCGCCAGCCTGGCGGCAGACGATCATGTCCTCGCTGAAGCGGCCGCGGTTGTCGATCACGGCATTGGCCTGGGCGACCGCGTAGCGGCTCTCCTCCATGGCCGAGAGATAGACCACCTCGTCGGTGACGCGGCCGTCCTTCACCTTGCGGTAGGGCGTCTCCACGAAGCCGTATTTGTTCACCCGCGCATAGGTGGCGAGCGAGTTGATCAGCCCGATGTTGGGGCCTTCCGGCGTCTCGATCGGGCAGATGCGGCCGTAATGGGTCGGGTGCACGTCGCGCACCTCGAAGCCCGCCCTTTCACGCGTAAGCCCCCCCGGGCCGAGCGCCGACAGGCGCCGCTTGTGGGTGATCTCGCTGAGCGGGTTGGTCTGGTCCATGAACTGCGAGAGCTGCGAAGAGCCAAAGAACTCGCGCACCGCGGCGGCGGCCGGCTTGGCGTTGATCAGGTCCTGCGGCATGACGGTGTCGATGTCGACCGACGACATGCGCTCCTTGATCGCGCGCTCCATGCGCAACAGGCCGATGCGGTACTGGTTCTCCATCAGCTCGCCGACCGAGCGCACCCGGCGGTTGCCGAGATGGTCGATGTCGTCGATCTCACCCTTGCCGTCGCGCAGGTCGACCAGCGTCTTGATCACCGCCAAGATGTCGTCCTTGCGCAGCACGCGCATGGTGTCCGGCGCGTCGAGGTCGAGCCGCATGTTCATCTTGACGCGGCCGACCGCCGACAGGTCGTAGCGCTCGGGGTCGAAGAACAGCGAGCGGAACATGGCCTCCGCCGTCTCCACGGTCGGCGGTTCGCCCGGGCGCATGACACGGTAGATGTCGAACAGCGCGTCCTCGCGCGTCATGTTCTTGTCGACCGCCAGCGTGTTGCGGATATAGGCGCCGACATTGACGTGGTCGATGTCGAGCAGCGGCAGTTCCTTGTAGCCGGCGTCGATGAGGACCTGGAGGTTCTTCTCGGTGATCTCCTCGCCGGCCTCGACGAAGATCTCGCCGGTCTTGGGATTGACGATGTCCTCGGCGATGTAGTGGCCGATCAGCTCCTCGTCGGTCATGCGCAGGGCCTTGAGGCCCTTCTCGTGCAACTGACGGGCCTGGCGCACAGTGAGCTTCTTGCCCGCCTCCACCACCACCTTGCCGGTATCGGCGTCGACCAAGTCGTTGACCGCCTTGTAGCCCTTCATGCGGTTGGCATCGAAGGGCACGCGCCAGCCTTCCTTGGCGCGCTTGTAGGCGACGTGCTTGTAGAAGGTGCGCAGAATCTCTTCGCTGTCGAGGCCGAGGGCGTAGAGCGGCGAGGTCACCGGAATCTTGCGGCGGCGGTCGATGCGCGCATAGACGATGTCCTTGGCGTCGAACTCAATGTCAAGCCAGGATCCGCGATAGGGAATGATGCGGGCCGCGAACAGCAGCTTGCCCGACGAATGGGTCTTGCCCTTGTCGTGGTCAAAGAACACGCCGGGCGAGCGGTGCATCTGCGAGACGATGACGCGCTCGGTGCCATTGACGATGAAGGTGCCGTTGTTGGTCATGAGCGGGATGTCGCCCATGTAGACATCCTGCTCCTTGATGTCCTTGACCGAACGCGCCTGTGTCTCCTCGTCGATGTCGAACACGATCAGCCGAAGCGTCACTTTGAGCGGCGCGGCATAAGTCATGCCGCGCTGGCGGCATTCGTCGACGTCGTATTTCGGCGGCTCGAACTCGTATTTGACGAACTCGAGCTGCGAGGAATTGGAAAAGTCGGAAATGGGGAACACCGACTTGAACACGGCCTGCAGGCCCTCGTCGGGCCGGCCGCCTTCCGGCTCCTTCACCAGCAAGAACTGGTCGTAGGATGCCTTCTGAACCTCGATGAGGTTCGGCATCTCCGCCACTTCCTTGATTGTTCCGAAAAATTTCCTTACGCGCTTGCGACCGGTAAATGTCTGCGCCATCGTTCCATTTCTCTTTCGATTCGGATCGGGCGGCCAGCGCGGGCGCCTCTCCGGACGGCCGCAATCCATCGCGACCATCCGGACAGGCGTCGGGGCTGTCCGTTTCTATGTGATTCGGGCTTGGCCCGAACCGCCGCACTTTGTTGTCACGCCTCCGCGTGTGACATCTTGGCGCCGGCCCGGCTTGGGAGTAACGGGCCACCGCACACTCTCAACCTGTCGCCCGGGCGCCAACCCGGGTCTTCCCCCTCAAACGCCTGGATTCCCGGGGGCTAGCGCGCCCGGGAACCCGAAACCTGCTCTTTTGACCCCCGGAGGCCTCGCGCGCCCATCCGGGGAACTCGCAGTTTGCCTCACGAGACCCCCGGTTCTCGTTGTGCTGGACCGGGGATTTCGTTGAAATAAGCACTGCTTATTTCAACTCAACCTTCGCGCCGGCCTTTTCGAGGGTGGCCTTCATCTTGTCGGCCTCCTCCTTGGCAACGGCTTCCTTGACCGGCTTGGGCGCGCCCTCGACCAGGTCCTTGGCCTCCTTGAGGCCGAGACCGGTGAGCGCACGCACCTCCTTGATCACCTCGATCTTCTTGTCGCCGGCGGCGGCAAGGATCACGTCGAACTCGGTCTTTTCTTCCGCCGGAGCGGCGCCGCCACCGGCGGCCGGGGCCGCGCCCGCCACCGCCACTGCGGCGGCAGCCGAAACGCCCCACTTCTCTTCCAGCATCTTGGCCAGATCCGCCGCCTCGAGGACGGTCAGAGTGGACAATTCGTCGACGATCTTCTGCAGGTCAGCCATTGTTCAATTCCTGTTGGTTCGAACCAGTCCGAATTGCTTGTTCTTCGAGAGCCGTCAGGCCGCTTCACCCTTGGAGGCATAGGCCTGGACCACGCGCGCGACCTTGGCCGCGGGCGCATTGGCAAGCTGGGCGACCTTGGTCGCCGGCGCCTGAAGCAGGCCAACGATCTTGGCGCGCAACTCATCCAGCGACGGCAGCGAGGCGAGCGCCTTGACGCCATTGGGGTCCAGAGCCGTCTTGCCCATCGCTCCGCCGAGAATGACGAGCTGTTCGTTCGTCTTGGCGAAGTCGACGGCCACCTTCGGCGCCGCGACCGGATCGCCCGAATAGGCGAGCACGGTCGGCCCCTTCAGCAGGGGCTCGATGACGCCGGCATCGGTGTCCTTGAGTGCGATCTTGGCGAGACGGTTCTTCGCGACCTTCACTTCGGCGCCCGCCTGCTTCATCTGCTTGCGCAGAGTCTGCATTTGGGCGACGGTGAGGCCGGAATAATGAGCCACCACCACGACTTGCGAGGCCTTGAAGACCCCGCTCAGCTCGGTGATGGACTCCTGCTTAGCCGCTCGATCCACTGCAAGCTCTTTCCGGTTTTGACGGCCGCCGCATTCTTCTTGGCGGGAGCCGCCGGTTGCACC
>JARRNI010000311.1:0-5775 GCA_037385125.1 Pseudolabrys sp. | reverse complement strand
GGGCAGATCATCGAGGCGGTCGCGGCTGCCCTTGGAGAGGGAGCGTGAGGGGAGTTGGACCGATATCGTGAAAAATGACCACGTGAGTGGTTGGCGGATTCCTATCTAATTGTATTTGTGAAAGAATTTTGGTTCGTTCTGCCAAATACTGCTCTTTATACACGTTTTTATGTGTCGCTATTATAGGTTGCATTGTTCTGCAAAAAAATTATTGCACCTTCTTGGTACTCGTCAGTGGTTCAGGCGCGCCATCACTTGCACCGTTTCGAGACTTTGCAACGCTCTCTTTCTGCGCGCCTGGGTGCGGCGCTCGTAGCGCTCGATCTTGCATAAGATCGGCAACGCTTTCGCGAATGCCTCGGCCGTTTCGTGAACTATTTCTCGCTTGTCCTTATCCTGGCATGCCATGGCGCTGTCGATGGCTGTCACTCGGGCTTGACGGATGCGCTGCAACGTCACCTCGCATTCGGCGACGATCAGGGCTTGCTCCAAGATGGCGTCGTTGGCGGCCTCCCCCGCGATGAAGTGAGCGAGGTCAAGCACGGACTTGTCGGGGTGCCGGTCCGTTGCAATTGGGACGCTTAGCCCGTGTTTGAAAGCGTTCAATCGGGAGTGCCGCTTGCCGACGGCGGTGCGGGGCCCGCCGCCCTTTTTGGCTTTGTCGCGCTGTTTAGGCCCAATCTTTCGCTTGGCGTCCATGGTTACGCGGCCTCATCGTCGGCCTCCTGGGCGGGGGTGGTTTCCTGGTCTTCCACCTGTTCATCGGATGATGCTTTCTTGCGCGACTCTGCGTCAGGCGTTTCGTCTTTACCCTGATCATGGGCGAGCTTCTTATGGGGTTCATCCTCATTATCGTTATTGTTGGCCTTCTTCGGGCTCGGCTGGATGGTATTTCGATCGGCAAGTTGCTGACGGAACACGCGCTGCTGCGCTTCATTCGACAATTGCAGCTTTTCCATGGTCTCGAGCTCGGGCAAGCGCTCGACAAAAGCTTTCGCGTCGATGATGCGCGCGGGCACCTTGGCGCCCTTGATTGCCTGCTGCACCATCTTCTTGTTGTATTTGTCGGGATACTCGGCCGCGAGACCCTTGTACTGATTGATGAGCATCGTTTCTTTTGAGTGCGCTTCCTCCGCCACCGGTGCCGTCTCCAAAATGGCAGGCTTGAGGCGGTTCATGCGATGCTCCTCCCACATCAAATGGCAGAGTTTCTTCACGTCAAACCAATCGATCTCTTCGGGTTTATAGGTCTCCACGACGAACAGGAAGAAGTCATCGTATTCGTCGGGATTTTCGCTGGCGAGGAGGGGGCGCTCCATGATGATCGCGCGAATTGCGGACGGGATCATTTTGCGTAGCTTAGACGTGCTTCTCGTGGCCATAGGGCTTGATCCTAAGTTGCGGCCTTAATGGGGCCGGAAGGGGTCCAATGTTGGCAAGTGTTTTAGTCGTTCGGACTGATTCGCCGAAGCGTGCAAGCAATCGAATGTGCGTCAGTCCCCCGCTGTGCCCGCAAATCACAGGGCGTAAGGAGAGATTGTATACGCCACGGACTAGAGAGTTCTCATTCTCGCGTGACCGCGTAGCCGTTTGGGTAAGAGCGCATAGCCTGTATGGGGAAAGCGCGTAACCCGTGTGGACGACAGACTGCGATCAGTGTGATCAGATTGGTTAGCGATCGCCTTGTAACGGCCCCGGAATACAGGATTTCTGTACTCTGGAGCATATTGGTCTGTATTGCGGGGCTAAGGGCGCGTACTCATAAAGCTCGGCCTGATGTCCCCTTTGCTCTGAAAGCAGCCGGCTTGTTGCCTCGCTGCCAAATGACGCGATGGGCCAACAAGAGACTCATGCACCGCAACAAGGTCGGAGACCTTCATCCGCAGGATCGAACGCAGCTTCGACTTTCTTGGGCTATCACTTCAGCCCAACCGGATTGTCGGTGGCCAAGAAAACCTTGATCAACTTCTTCGAGAAAGCATCTCGGCTTTATGAGCAGAAGCGCAGGACGCCCGCAGAGGTTTCTCCGCTTGAGATGTATTTCAGACGCTAACGGCGATTGGACGATGTCCGGGCTCAAGCAACAACTTGCGTTGCTGCATGACAGTGAAAGCGGCGGCAATCTTTCGGAAGGTGCAGCGTCTCCGCGACGAGATCGATGATGAGGAGATTTGGTTGGAGCAGACGAGAGAGGCGCGGCTCGAACTCCACCAAATATTCGACCGGTTTCCTTGGCAGGCGCAGGTCTTCGATACGATCGATTGCCCCGAGCCGCCCGACTGGTTGACCGACGAGGACAAGCGGCGGGACTGTCGCGAGGCGCGTAGGCTGCTCGTTGAGTTGGAGCGAGCGGTGGCTTTTCGAAATGCTAGTGCTGTTTGAAGACGGTGGAGCGCCAATAATTGAACACCACGCAACTCCAGCGCCGACGATAAAGGCAACCACGCTGCCAATGCCGAAAAAACGGCGGCAGTGCGAAGGTGGTCGCCTACTCTCATCGTTTTATCCACTTGATCAGTTAAGGCATTAACGTCTTTTCGCTGAATTTCCGCGCTTTCTAGTTCCACCCGCTTTAGAGAAGCGGACATTCGACGCACCTTCATTTGCACAAAAAGAGACCGCCTCGCGGCGGTCCCAAGTATCTCCGATTTGTATTCGCGATTATGCCACTAATGTCTCCCGTTGTTGTTCCCGTTTTTGCAGTTGTTATGACGGGGAACGTGTCCGATAGGCTTAATCTTAGGTTTGACGGCCGAAATCGTGTAGGTCCCGACCATGCTGGCCCATTGCGAGTCGACCGCTTGAGGGAGGTCGACCAGCCTAAGATCGAGTGCCAGGTTCGAAATATAAAGGAACTTGCCGTTCTCGCTGAAAGCCAGACTGGCTGGGAACAACAGGCCGATCGGCTTGCCGTGCTTATCGACGCCACCGAAGTCGCCGAGTTTCGCGATTACCATGCCGGTCGGATCGACAACGTCGATCTCGTCGGCCTGATTGGCTGCGACCCAGATGTTGTCGCAGGCATCAAGCACGAGGCCGTCGGCGCCGTTGATGCTATTGGTGAACACCTCTGGTTTGGAAAAGGTAGGTGGTGTTCCTGGTGTTCCGGCGAGGACCGGAATTTTCACGATGGTATCGTCGGCGGTATTGGTAACAAATAGGGCATCGCCCGCCTTATTGAAGGCGAGCCCATTGGCACCGAACGAGGGCACCCCATAGGTTTTATTGGGTTCAAGCAGAGGATCTTGAATCGACGCTATGTAGGCACCGGTGTTGCCATTAAGCTGATAAATGGTGCCACTGAACGAATCCGAAACGTAGACGTTTCCTTGCGCGTCGAAGGTTAGCCCATTGAGCCACGCGCCAGTAGGACCAGCAGGGGCGGTCCAGAAGACGCTAGCCGCACCTGATTCGGGGTCAACGGTGAGCACCTGGGCGGTGCCAAAGTCGATGACGAACAGGGTGCCCGCCGGGGAGAAGCCGATACCAAGAAGATTGCAGGACGAAGATTGGACTGTTACCTGCCGCACCAATTTTCCTTTTTTCCCCTTACCCCTGAACACATAAAGCTGCCCGCCCTCGGCGCAATTGGGCACCAGCCCGCTGGCAATGTATCCAAAGGTGGTGACGTACACGTTGCCGTCTGGTCCAACGGCCAAGCCGTCCGGACCTGATGATCCGGGCGGTAGCTCCGCGTACGCTTTCACGGGACCACGGTTCCATGTTCCTGGACCCGCTTGGGCGGGCATTGGATTCAGTGCCGTCAACAGGAAGGCACTGCTTATGGCAGCAATAGTGCCCAGTCTCATTTTCATCGGGGTGCTCCATCAATAATTCGGCACCGAATATGATTTGCGCGTTTTAAAAGTTGATGCGCCAAATCATTCAACTTTTTGGCTAGTTATTGCTGGTAAGGGCTGGCCGATGTGCCCCTCGTCGTCGACATTCTCCCAACGCTGCATAGGAAGAGGGCCCCGGCTTAGACAGAACCGGAGCCCCTTAATCGCAAACAGAGTAGTGTGTTAGGCGCCACACCGAGATGCCGACTTGCCCCCCAGCTGGACGCCTATCGGTAGCTTACCACGGTGCCCAACCTCTTTCGCCCAGAAACTCAGCTAATGGTTACACGGAAATTACAGTGGGCAGCATCGCCTGTCCGCTAATCAGATCGCGTGTGCGCTGATATCCATGATGGCCCGGAGCGCTACGCTCCAACCAAAGGCCGGATACATTGATGCAAGATCGCTCGCCACCAGCTCGTCGAAATCTTCTTGCTACGCACGGCCGGACCGTACATCTGGGTCATTTTCAACCGGGATGCGGCCAGCAGCACACCCCGCCATGTCGGCTTTGCCCCGACAGCGGAATTGAAATGAGGGTATTGGCGTCTGTCATGACCGGCCGCGGCGGGTTGATGATGCTGCCCGATGCGTGATTCAAGCTCCCAAACCGGAGCCTCGAATCATGCGCTATGAACTCACCGATGGCGAGTGGGCTGCCATCAAGGCGATGCTGTCGAACAAGCCGCGCGGCGTGCCACGGGTGAATGACCGTCGTGTCCTCAATGGCATCTTTTGGATCTTGCGGTCTGGGGCGCCATGGCGCGATCTGCCCGACAACTTCCGCCCATACACAACCTGCTACAATCGGTTCGTTCGCTGGCGACGAGCGGGGGTCTGGGCCAAGATTATGAACGCACTGGCCGACGCTCATGACCCCGCCGTGCAAATGATCGACACGTCTATAGTTCGCGTGCATCAACGCGGAGCTTGCATCACCCGGAACAGAAGAAAGTCCATAGGCCGGTCACGAGGCGGGTTGACCAGCAAGATTCATGCAGTGTCGATGCCAATCGCCTGCCGGTGCGGCTCGCGCTGACAGCCGGCGAAGCGCACGATAATCGGTTTGCTGGTGAACTCCTCTCTTGCCTGAAGTCGAAAACAATGTTGCTGGCCGACCGAGGCTATGATGCGGATTGGATCAGAGCACTCGCCGCCAAAAAGGGCGCTTGGGCCAAACATTCCTCCACGGTGCAATCGCAAGGAACCGATCTGCTTCAGCCCCTGCCTCTACCGCGCACGCAACTTGGTGGTCCAGCTTGCTTCCATTCGGCTATGGCTCCGCATTAATGATGAGTCCACGTCCTAACCAGTAGGTTTTTGTTTATCGTGTCTAAAATGTCACATGGATATGACTAGAGATATCCTATGTTCGTGTTGAACAAAGGCCGCAAAGGCGGGTGCGCTAAGTGAAGAAATCAATCGGCTTTATTGCAGTTGTTGCCGCATTTTGTCTTGTCAGTTCTGCGAATGCTGCTGACTTGCCGATCAAGGCGTCCAGCGCGAAAGCCGCGCCTACGCCTTGGACCGGGTTGTATGTTAATGGCGGCTTTGGCTATGGTGCCTGGGTTGCAGATCAGACCGTGTTCTTCAGAGGCGCTTGCATAACTTGCATTACGCAAAGACAAGGCGGCAAAGGTTGGCTGGGCACTATTGGCGGAGGCTACGACTATCAATTCACACGGAGAATCGTCGGCGGTGTCTTCGGGGATTTCCAATTTTCGAATTTGGAAGGGACGATCCAGGATGGGCAACCGTTTCTCGCCGGTCAGCTCAAAGAGACCTCGTCTTGGGCAGTCGGTGTCCGTGCTGGTTGGCTCCTCAACGACCGGACACTAACCTACGTTAACGGTGGTTTGACAGGAGCGCGTTTTTCCGGCGCCACGTTCCTGATTTCTACGCTGGGTACCCCGGCGGGGATCGCGACGAATGCCTT